>DATFOT010000288.1:0-10133 GCA_035265265.1 Aestuariivirgaceae bacterium
CGGGCCTGTTTTTGCTCAAGGCGCCGCACCCGCCATTAATTCCGGCGACACTGCATGGATGATCGTCGCAACGGGGCTGGTGTTTCTGATGACCATTCCCGGTTTGGCGCTCTTCTATGGCGGCATGGTTCGCAAATTCAATGTGCTTTCGACAGTAATGCAATGCTTCGCCATCTGTTGCGCGATTTCGCTCGTATGGATGATCATCGGCTACAGCCTTGCCTTTACTCCAGGAACGGGCCTCCTCGGCGGCTTGTCGCGCCTCTTCCTCTCGGGTTTGTCGCCGACCTCCGTCACCTTCACCATTCCCGAGACGGTATTCATGACCTTTCAGATGAGCTTTGCCGTGATCACGCCGGCGCTGATTACCGGCGCCTTCGCCGATCGCATGAAGTTCTCCGCACTTCTGATTTTTACTGTGCTCTGGAGCATTATTGTCTATGCCCCGATTGCGCATTGGGCCTGGGAGGCAACCGGCTGGTTGTTCATCAAGGGCGTGCTCGATTTTGCCGGCGGCACCGTAGTGCATATCAATGCCGGCGTGGCGGGTCTCGTGGCGGCGCTCGTTATCGGCAAGCGCAATGGCTATCCAGCCGAGCCTTTCCTGCCTCACAACCTTGTGCTGAGCCTCATTGGTGCAAGCCTCTTGTGGATCGGCTGGTTCGGATTCAATGCCGGATCGGCGCTCACCGCCGGCCCCCGCGCCGGCATGGCGCTTGCTGTCACGCATATCGCTGCCAGTGCAGCCGCATTGAGCTGGCTCGCAGTCGAATGGTGGCTGCGCGGAAAGCCGAGCGTGCTCGGCGGAATAACCGGAGCCGTCGCGGGCCTCGTCGCCATCACCCCGGCGGCGGGTTTCGTCGATCCCTCCGGAGCGCTGATCATCGGTCTAATCGCTGGTGTTGTCTGTTTCTGGGGCGCGACCGGATTGAAACACGCCTTCGGCTATGACGACAGCCTGGATTGCTTCGGGGTGCACGGAGTAGGGGGCATTGCCGGCGCTTTGCTCACCGGCATATTCGCCAAGATCTCGGTCGCCAACAGTGAAGGCGCCTATGCAACGGTTCTGGCAAGCGATCCGAATTTCACCCTGGGTCTGATTGAGGGCAACGTGCAGCAGCTCTGGATACAGATCATTGCCGTCGCGGCGACGATCGCCTGGTGCGCCATTGCGACATTCGTCATCCTGAAGCTCATCGATTTGACAATTGGACTGCGCGTCGACCGGGAGACCGAGCAGAACGGGCTCGATCTGGCGCTGCATGGCGAGGCGGTGCGCTGAGGCATTATTTCCCGATCGCTTGGTCGAGGTCGGCGATGACGTCTTCGACATCCTCGAGTCCGACCGACAGCCTCACGACGTCGGGGCCGGCGCCGGCAAGCTTGAGCTGTTCGGAGGAAAGCTGGCTATGCGTCGTCGACGCGGGGTGGATGATCAAGGACCGCGTATCCCCCACGTTTGCCAGATGGGACAGAAGCTTGACCTGCGATACGGTCCTCACTCCTGCCTCGTATCCGCCCTTGAGGCCGAATGTGAACACCGCACCGGCACCTTTCGGGCAGTATTTGCGGTGGAGAGCGTGATGGGAATCATCCGGCAGTCCGGCGTAATTCACCCATGCCACCCGCGGGTCTTGCTTTAGCCACTGCGCTACCTTCACTGCATTATCGCAATGCCGCTGCATGCGCAGGCTCAGCGTCTCCATGCCGGTCAGGATAAGAAAGGAGTTGAAAGGTGCGATCGCTGGTCCGAGATCGCGCAGGCCTAGCACCCGGCAGGCAATGGCAAAGGCGATAGGACCGAAAGTCTCATGCAGCTTCATGCCGTGATAGGAGTCATTCGGCTCTGACAGCAGCGGATACCGGCCGCTCCGCGACCAGTCGAAATTTCCGGCATCCACGATGGCCCCGCCCATGGAATTGCCATGGCCGCCCATGAATTTCGTCAGTGAATAGATCACGATATTGGCGCCATGCTCGATTGGCCGGCACAGATAGGCAGTGGCGAATGTGTTGTCGACGATCAGCGGCACACCCGCCTTGCGTGCGATCTTGGCGATGGCCTCGATGTCGCTGATCCGTCCCCCCGGATTGGCAATCGACTCGATGAAAATCGCCTTTGTCTTTGCAGACAGAGATTTTTCGAAGCTAGCCGCATTCTCCATATCGGCCCAAACCACATGCCATCCGAAGGATTTGAAAGACTGGTTGAACTGGTTGATCGATCCGCCATAGAGCTGCCGCGCCGCGATGAATTCATCGCCTGGCTGCATCAGCGCGTGAAAAGCAAGGAGCTGAGCGCCATGGCCTGAAGCCGTGGCAAGGGCCGCCGTTCCGCCGTCCAGTGCGGCGATCTTTGCTTCAAGCACCGCCTGGGTCGGGTTCATGATCCGCGTGTAGATGTTCCCAAACGCGCGGAGGGCAAACAGATCGGCGGCGTGCTTCACATCATCGAAAACATAGGATGTGGTCTGATAGATAGGGGTGGCGCGCGCCCCTGTCGCGGGGTCAGGCTGGGCTCCGGCATGGATTGCCAGGGTATCGAATCCTGGGATCTTTTCGTTGCTCATGGGACCTCGTTGGTGTGAAAAGGGGCAATCGCGGGCCACTCATAGCTCGGTTCGGATTGACAAACAATTGTTCGAAACTCCGAACGGCTATGCTATCGGATCCATAATCTCCAGGGGCTGGGCCCCCGAGGAATAGGATGGCTGCACAAGACCAAATAAGAGCTGCTCTCGCCGGGATCGTGCCCACCGGTGAAACGCGAAATATCGTGGAATTGGGGATGGTCTCGGAGATCGTCGTCAATGGCGTTGACGTGATGTTCGCACTCACTGCCGAACCCGCCCGCCTCGAGCAGATGGAACCACTTCGCAAGGCAGCCGAGGACGCCGTGAGGAATGTTCCTGGCATTGCCAAAGTGACGGTCGTCCTCACTGCCGACCGTCCCGTGCAGCGCGGCCAGACGATTGCTCAGGCCGCCCGCCAATCCCGCGGTGCCGCCGTGCAGGGAGTTTCACATATCATCGCCGTCGCCTCTGGGAAGGGCGGTGTCGGCAAGTCGACAACCGCTGTCAACATAGCCCTCGGCCTTGCGGCACAGGGTCTGAGAATCGGCATATTGGATGCCGACATCTATGGTCCTTCCATGCCGAAGCTGCTCGGCATAGCCGAGAAGCCGAAGGTGGCGCCGGGATCCAAAATGTTAGCGCCTCTCGAACGCTATGGCATCAGGGCCATGTCCATGGGATTCCTGGTCGATGAATCGACCCCGATGGTTTGGCGCGGTCCAATGGTCATGGGCGCGCTGGTGCAGATGCTGCGCGAAGTGGCATGGGGCGAGCTTGACTGTCTGGTGGTCGACATGCCGCCCGGCACCGGCGATGTGCAATTGACCTTGGCGCAGCAGACGCCGCTCTCTGGAGCTATTATCGTCTCGACCCCGCAAGACCTCGCGCTGATCGATGCTCGCAAGGGGCTCAACATGTTCAACCGAGTGAACGTCCCGGTCTTGGGAATTGTCGAGAATATGAGTTATTTCATCTGCACGGAATGCGGCGCGAGGCATGAGATCTTCAGTCACGGCGGGGCGAGAGCCGAGGCCGAAAAGCTTGGCGTCCCCTTTCTCGGTGAAATTCCCCTCGATGCCAGCCTGCGCCATCGCTCAGACCTCGGCGAGCCGGTGACTGCCTGTGAGCCTGATTCGCCCTTGGCTGGCGTGTACCGAGAAATTGCCGCGCGGATTTGGACGGAGGTTTCTTCTGGCGCGGGATTGCTGAAGCCGCCGCCGCGCATAGTAGTTGAGGGATGAGGGTCAATTCCCGAATAGCTCTTGCTTTCGGCCCGGTCGGACGCGAAAGTTGCACCCGAACCGAAATGGCTTTTAAGGGGACGAGGCGATGAACATGGGCGTTCGGATTGCAGGCTTTGTGCTGATTGCATTGGGGCTGCTCGCAATCGTGATCACCCTGTTTTCCTCTGAGGCGCTGGTGGACGGACTGACATTCGATACCGGCGTCATGCTCCTCGTCGGCGGAGTGGTGACGCTCGGCCTGAGCGGCGTGATGTCGGCCATCGAAACGCTGCGCACCTTCATTGCCGGCGAGGATCAGGCCTTCGTGGCTTCGCTCGACGAGCCGAAAAATCCCGCACGGACCGCCGCTGCCGCCTACTTGCCCGGCAGCAAGCGTCCCTCGGCCAAACCGCAGGAGTCCATGCGCCGTGGAGAACCCTCCTTTCCGCCGCGTGGCGGTGATGTCTCCAAGGCTATGAGAGAGCAAAAACCGCCCGCAGATAAGGCCAGGCAAACTCTCGACAAGCCGGTAGAAGACATCGGCGAGCTCGCGCCGGCGGAGAGCACCGCTGCGCCGGAAGCGGTTTCGGAAGAGGAACTCTATGTCGTGGAGGAACGTACGATAGCCGGCAAACCGGCCCGCGTCCTCTCCGACGGCACCGTCGAGGCAGAGACGGACGACGGCTGGATGCGCTTCGAAAACGTCGAGCACCTCGAAGAGTATATGGAGGCGCTGCGCGCCCAGCGCAGCTAGCGGACGTACATGCGCGGCAATAGATTGTAGGGGTGCTTCCACCGCGGCAGATTTTTAATCCGTTCAAGCCAGCTGCCGATGTGGGGATAGCTTTCGAAGCTGACGCCGAGCTCGCCATCGAAGAACATATATCCGCACATGGACAGATCTGCGATGGTCGCTCGTCCATCGAGGATAAAGTCGCGCATGGCGAGGTGCTCATCGACAATCTTCAAACTGGCGTTCGCCCTTTGCTTGAGGAACTCCGCCACCGCCGGTTCCGGACCGGCGGTGAACTGCAGCAGGAAGCGCAGCGTCGCGACATAGCTGGTGAACTTATGATTGTCATAAAGAATCCAGCGAAGTATTTCCCGCTGTTCATCTTTGCTTTGAGCGCCGTACTGACCGGTAAGGTCCGCAAGATAATCGAGTATCACCCCCGACTGGGTTAGCTTCTTGTCTTGGTGAAGAAGCACGGGCACTTCGCCCAAGGGATTGACGGACTTCCGATAGGCTTCGCTGCGGGTTTCGCCGCCGAAATAGTCAACGGGGCGCACTTCATAGTTGAGCCCGCACAATTCCAGCATCAGCGCCGCCTTGTAGGAGTTTCCGGATTCGCCAAATCCATAGAGAATGAAGTCGGCCATTGCGCTCACGTCCTTTCGCCCATTTCGCCCCGCGCCGATTCTTATTCGCTGCGTCGCTTTTGCTTCATTTAATACCAGAACTGCATGCTAATTTCCGGCCTCATCATTGGCGGGACCCCGACGGGACGCCACGCCGGAGCAAAGGAGCAGCAAATGGTGCGAATGCCGGTCACGGTAATTTTGATCTTTCTCTCAACCATACCGGCGGTGGCACACTCCGGTCTAGCGGACACCACGGGTTTTCTAGCAGGCATGCTTCACCCCCTGTCGGGAGTCGATCATGCATTGGCCATGCTGGCTGTCGGCGCCTGGGCTGCGATGGCTGGCGGCCGAACGCGGTGGCATTTGCCGCTGTCCTTCGTCGGCGGCGCCGGACTGGGCGCATGGCTTGCTCAGCTAGATCTTCCATTGCCGCTGGCCGAGCCGCTCATTGTCGCTTCCGTGCTGTTTCTCGGGCTCTTCGCCCTCATCCAGCTTAAGATTGACGGCGCTCTCGCCGCGGCTCTGGTGTTCGGCTTTGCGATTGCACATGGTCTCGGCCATGCTGCCGAGCTGCCCTCCGGATCCCCCCTGCCTGCCGCCGGAGTTGGTTTTCTCGCTGGGTCGGCACTACCAATCCTCGCTGGAATGACACTGGCAGGCGGGCTACGCTGTTATCTCACGTCAAGCACCGAGGTGCGCGCCCCCCGTACCACGTCATAGGCTACCGAACCGCGCCACATGCGTTGCCACCACGATCGGCCCTCATCGGTTACGACGATGACCTTGTAATCAGAGCCAAGCTCGATGATCCGCTTCGCCGGCGCGCCGAGAGCGGTGCGCGAATTGGCGACCGCAATGCCGAGCGCCTTGAGCAGTGCCTTGGCGTTCTCGACATTCTCTTCTGCTGCTGAGCGCGCAGCCGTGGTCGAAGCGACCGAGAAAAGCGTAATGGGTTCGCCGACGGTGTGTGCGAGGACCGCGGCGCGCCGTACCGCCTGCATCGAGCGGGATGTGCCGTCGGTGCAGATGAGGAAACCCTGTTTATCCGAGCTGTCGCGCGCCACGAGGACGGAGCAGGGCGACAGCATTGTCACCCGCTCGACCACGCCTTTCGAAAACCATGACTTCTTGTCGCCGCGCCAGCTCGAGGATTCGCCAAGGATCATGAGATTATAGGGTCCGAGCTCATATTGATCGAGAATGCCGTTCGTCACTTCGGGCGCCGTCTTCAGCTTCAGAACGACCGTTCGGTCGTCCGGGCTGGTATACACGACCTTGTTGTCGCCGGCGGGATCTCCCCAGGCGTCCTCATGAGCGGTCTCATGCGTCCAGCCGGTCGTGTCGACACCTTCCTCCTTGAGCACCTCCAGCGCCTTTTTCAGGTGACTCACGCCCGGCAGGTCCAAGCCTGCCTCCAACATGTTCTGTCGCGCCAGCCGTACTTGCAGTCCTCCCGACCACAGACCCTGGTCGATGGGCCGCACGAAGAGAATGATGATGTCGCAGTCATTGT
This sequence comes from Aestuariivirgaceae bacterium, assembly GCA_035265265.1. Lineage (GTDB taxonomy): Bacteria > Pseudomonadota > Alphaproteobacteria > Rhizobiales > Aestuariivirgaceae > DATBLQ01. The sequence continues at coordinate 6,672 of DATFOT010000288.1, forward strand.
CGGGTGCAAGCCGTGCTGCAAAACGCACCGTTATTAAGGAATCCTCATCCTCATTGATGCATGCAAGGACGCGGAACCGGTTTCGCCGCTGTGCGCGAATGTTCTGTAGCGTCTTCTCGAGCGCTCGCTCTTGTCGGTATGACAGCGTTGTCCGCTTGAGGCGACTGACCATCGGGCATCTCGCAGCTTGGCATCACGTCACCGGTCGGCAATCAGGGGCCAATAGAAGCCGGCCAGGAACAGCAGCAGGAAGAATGACACAAACATCATCTTCCATCCAATCTTGAAGAAGTCTTTTTGTTTGAGATATCCAGATGCATAGATGATGGTGAACGCCGGCTGTGCTGCGGCCGTGAGATAGCCGAGCGCCGAGGATATGGCCGTGATGAAGCCGATAGTCAGCGGGTCCGAGTTCGACATCTGCGCTGCATTCAGCACGACGGGCCCGAACACCGCCACGGCCGCGCCCGCCGTCATTGTGTTGGACACCGCGATGGTGAGGAGCGAAACCGCCGCCCACAATCCAACGCCTCTGTCGGCTCCAAATGACGCTAAGAACGATAGCATGCTGTTCGCCACCCACTCGGCCGCGCCGGTGTCCTTCATTTCGACGCCCAGCGAAACTGCGGCTGCATAAAGCAGCACCACACCCCAGTTCACGCCTGAATTGATGTCTTCCCATCGCACGAGCCCTGTCACCAGGAACAGCAGGGCTCCCCCGATTGCGATCGTGCCCAGGCCAACGGTGCCTGAATAGAGGATCCACCCCGCAATGGTCAGCCCGAACAGAGCGAAAGTCAGCCAGTCCGACGGTTTGATTGGCCCCTGCATTTCCACCTGTGCTCTGAGGCGCGCGACCGCACGGGACAAATCCGTTGTTTCCGGACGGAACGTCCAAATCAAAAGCAGCGTGACGATCGGCAGCCTAAGCAGGAACATCGGGAAGGCGTAGACCATCCAGGTGACGTAATCGACCAGGAAGCGGTAGCTCTCGGGAACCAGCGGATTGAAGAAGAACTGCTGCCAGTAATTGATGATGATGGCGTTGCGTGCCCCACCCGACGGGGTGGCGATTCCAGCGATGGAACAGCCATAGGCAATCGAAAACAGGATGACTGCAGCAACGTTGCGCACCTTCTTCGGCTCCGTCGAGGTGAGCGTTATGAGAGTCGCCCCGACCGGCAGCATCATCGCTGCAACAGTATGCTCGCCGACAAAGGCCGCAAGCGCGCCGCATACCATCGTGATGCCGAAGCTGATCCAATAGAGATTGGTACCCGTGATTTGCACCAGCAACCAGGCGATCCGCCGATCGAGCCTTTGCTTGACGATGGCAACCGCCAGCATGAGCGAGCCCATGATGAACAGCACCGAGTCCGACATCAGGCTCTGGGCCACCCTGTCGGGGCTGAGCCGCAGCAGGACCACTTCTCCGACGATGATGAGAAGTGGAACCGTGGGCAGAGGAACCGGTTCGGTGATGAACAGGATGGTGGCCACAGCCGACATCGCGAGCACTGTTTGACCTTCGGGCGTGAGCCCTTGAGGTGTCGGCAGGTTGATGATGATGAAGCCGATCAACAGCGCGATGAAGAACCACTTCTTCTCCCAGAAGTAGTGGATGTTGATCTGCGATTTGAGCAAAAGGAGCCGCTGATAGCCGTGACGGCGCATGCGCACGAAACGCTGTGCCGGCAAATGCGCCTGCAGGCTGTCGCGGGCGAGAGAAAACGCAGCCGCCGTCATCGCGCCCCCCTTGCGCGAGACTCCGTGCCGTCATACGCCTTTGCGGCCGAAGGGAGCATTCGATGGACTCCGTTAACGACATTTTGCAGCGGGCCGATAAAGATTTCGAGGGCTCGATCGGCCGCCTCATGGATTACCTGAAGATTCCAAGCATCTCCGCCGATCGGGCCTATGGCAACGCATGCCTTCAGGCTGCCGACTGGACCCGGAGCCTGCTCAAGGACATGGGATTTGAAACGAGTCTCCTGCCCACTCCCGCACATCCCGTGGTCATCGGCCGTTACGAACCCGAGCATATGGATTCCGACACCCTGCATATCCTGTGTTACGGCCACTATGATGTGCAGCCGCCCGACCCGATAGAGCTGTGGAAGACGCCGCCCTTCGAACCTTCCCGGAGAAAGGGCGACGACGGCGTTGAACGCATTTACGCCCGCGGCGCCTGCGACGACAAGGGCCAACTGATGACGATTCTGGAGGCCAACAGAGCTTGGTTAAGGACGCGTGGACGGCTGCCTTGCAAAATCACCGTCCTGGTCGAGGGCGACGAGGAGTCCGACTGCACGCATCTGGATGCTTTCCTGGCCGAGAACCGTCGTGATTTGACCGCGGACGTCGCCTTCGTTTGCGACACCTCCATGTGGGATCCCCGCACGCCGGCTATAACGACGAGGCTGCGAGGCTGCGTGATGGACGAGCTGACGATTTCCGGCCCCCGCATCGATCTTCACTCAGGGGGGTATGGTAGTGCGGCGGCCAATCCGATCCATGTTCTGACCGGCATTCTCGCCGAGCTTCGCGACAAAAACGGCCGCATCCGCATTCCGGGCTTTTATCGCAACGTCCGCGAGGTATCGCCACCGATATTGAGGCAATGGAAGAACCTAAAATTTGACGAGCGGAAGTTCCTCGCAAGCGTCGGCCTTGCAACCTCGAAGGGCGAAAAAGGATTTTCGGTGCTGGAGCAGATCTGGGCACGGCCAACCTGCGAGGTGAACGGCATTTCCGGCGGCTATGCGGGTGAAGGCGGAAAGACCGTCATTCCCGCCAAGGCTTCGGCAAAGTTGTCCTTTCGCTTGGTCGCGGGCCAGGATCCACAGGCCATCAGGGAAGCGTTCCGCAGCTTCGTCAGGAAGCGCGTGCCTAAGGACTGCGGTGTAAGCTTCAACGATTACGGCGGGACCGCCTCCGCAGTCGAACTTGCCGGCGACAATATCTTCCTTCGTAAGGCTGCCGCGGCCTTGAAGGACGAATGGGGGCGAGAGGCCGTTTTTAAGGGATCGGGTGGTTCGGTGCCGATCGTCGGCAGCTTCGACCGCATTCTCGGTATGCCCAGCATCATGGCCGGTTTCTCTCTCGACGACGACGCGGCTCACAGTCCGAACGAGAAATACGACCTTCGCAGCTATCGCGGAGGGATCCGCAGCTGGATCCGGATACTCGATGCCGTAACGAATCTCTCTTAATCAGGAAAGTGCCCATGGCGGACTTGAATGAACTTCTCCAAAAGATCGACGCCGAGCTTGACAACAGCGTGGCGCGTCTGTTCGAGCTCGCACGCATCTCGTCCATATCCACCGATCCGCATTACAAGGATGAGTGCCGCAAGGCAGCCCAGTGGCTGACAGATGACCTCGCCCGCTGCGGCTTCGACGCGGCTCTACGCGATACTTCGGGTCACCCGATGGTCGTTGCCCATTATGCCCATTCGAGTCA
>DATFOT010000289.1:0-12630 GCA_035265265.1 Aestuariivirgaceae bacterium
CACCCGAAATCGCCGTTGTGATGCCGGTTTTTAATCCCGGCAAAGCACTCGCCATGACGCTTGAAAGTCTGCGACGGCAGACGGTGCCGTTCCGCCTCTACCTCGTCGATGATGGCAGCAGCAGCAAGCCGGATTACGATGAACTCCTTCAGGGCTTCGACTGTCGGCTCATCGCTCTGGAGAAGAACCGTGGCGTCAGTATCGCAGCGAACACCGGCATTGAAGCGGCACTTGGCACCGGTCACGCGTTCATTGCCAGAATGGATTGTGGCGACTGGTGTCATCCGCAGCGCCTTGAGCTTTCCCGCTCGTTTCTCCTTGCGAACCCGAGCGTGGACATCGTTGGCACATGGGCGGTGATCAATTCACAGAACACGGGCCTCAACTATCTGTTCACCCCGCCCGCCCGCACCGATGCGCTCGTGCAACGGCTCAAATACACCATGCCGTTCATCAATCCTTCGATCATGGCGCGGAGCCGTGTGTTCCAGGCGCTCGGCCTATACTCCGCGGAAGTCGCCGAGGATTATGAATTCTGTTGCCGCGCTGCCCGCGCTGGATTGGGACTTGCCAACATTCCTAAATTTCTACTGCGCAAGATTGAGGATGCTTCCAGCATCTCGGTGCGCCGCCGGCGCGCGCAGCTCTGGAGCCGGCTGAGAATTCAATGGTTCTATCGTGATTGGAGCATTCACTGCGTGTTGGGGATGCTCCGCACGCTGATGCTCTTTCTCACCCCGCCGATGATTCTGCGGCGTGCCAAGGCATATACAGCCGCCCGTCACCAAGGCGAAAGTCTGGTCGGAGCGACTGGATTCGAACCAGCGACCCCTACTCCCCCAGAGTAGTGCGCTACCGGGCTGCGCTACGCTCCGACGGGCGCTCCTATAGCACCTTGCCCCCTTGAGAGAAAGCCCGCTCGTCAGTGAGAATTGCCGGTTCCCGACAAAATGCGCCGCGCCCATAAGAGATCGGCCAGCGCCTCCCGCAGGCTCGCCACCTGCTCGTTGGTGACCGCATGGCGTGACGGGCCGGCATGCGGCGACTGGCCGGAAACGATACGCGGCTTCCGCGGGGCGATGGCGATCGACCGCGGCTCATCGGGCGCAACCTCGGGCTCTCTCGCGTGAACGGTGCCGCGCCCGATCTCTACGACATGAGCCGTGCCCTGTTCCTTGAGGATCCGCTGCACGCCGCGGATCGTATAGCCCTGTCCGTAGAGAAGGTGCCGGATGCCTTTGAGCAGGTCGACATCGGCCGGACGATAGAACCGCCGCCCGCCGCCGCGCTTCATCGGCCGTATCTGTGAAAACCGGGTCTCCCAGAACCGCAGGACATGTTGCGGCACATTGAGCGCCTCGGCCACCTCGCTGATAGTTCGGAACGCTTCCGGTGATTTTGCCGGCCGAGGGCTCTCCTCGTCCAGAATAGGTTCTTGCATTGAATTCGTCCTGCTCAGTCTTCCTCACCCGCAGGCAAGCCATTGATGATGTTCTTCATCACCTGACTCGGCCTGAAGACCAGCACGCGGCGGGGAGTAATCGGCACTTCCTGACCGGTTTTCGGATTACGGCCAATACGGCCGGACTTTTGACGCACCAGAAAAGTGCCGAACGACGACAGCTTGATACCACGGCCGGATACGATGGTATCGGTCATCGTATCGAGGATCAGCTTCACAAGATCTGCCGATTCGGTCCGGGACAAACCAACTTGCCGATGAACCGATTCGCTCAGGTCGGCTCGAGTCAACGTCTTCCCAGCCATGATCCCCTCGTGACGTCAGCCTTAATAAACTACCGGTGTTGGCTGCCTTAATCAACAGGTTTCGCTAGCGCTCGGCCAGCAATGTCAAAGGGTTAACACCTGAGCCATCCGTTCGCCCAAACAATTACCCGATAGTTTTCAACTAAAAATCAAGTTTACAAGTCACGCGTCAGAAACGGGCCAATGTGGCGCCCCAGGTGAAACCGCCGCCCATGGCCTCCATCAGAATGAGGTCACCCCGCTTGATTCGGCCATCCTTGATCGCCGTATCGAATGCCAGAGGAACCGAGGCTGCGGACGTGTTGCCATGCTTGTCGAGCGTGATGACGATGCTTTCCTCCCGCAGCCCGAGTTTTCTCGCGGTCCCTTCGAGGATCCGCCGGTTGGCCTGGTGCGGCACGAACCAGTCGATGTCCTCAGGCCTGATGTTCTGATCGGCTAGTGTTTCGTCGATCACCGATGCAATGTTGATCACCGCGTGGCGAAAGACGTCGCGCCCTTCCATTCGCAAAACTCCGGTTGTTCCGGTGGTCGATGGCCCCCCGTCGACATAGAGCTTGCCGCGATAGCGGCCATCTGAGTGCAGGCGCGAGGCCAGTATTCCCCGGTCGGCGACCGTGCCCGAGCCTTCTCCCGCCTCAAGCACGAAGGCGCCGGCCCCGTCGCCGAACAGCACGCAGGTCGAACGGTCGGTCCAGTCTAATATCCGGGAAAACACTTCAGCCCCGATGACGAGAGCCGCGGAAGCCTGTCCCGTCTTGATCATGCTGTCCGCGGTTGCGAGCGCGTAAATGAACCCTGAACACACCGCCTGGAGATCGAATGCCGGGGGGCCGATGATACCAAGTTTGGCCTGCACGGTGGCAGCCGTTGCCGGGAAGGTTTGATCGGGCGTGGCGGTTGCTAGAATAATGAGGTCGATGCGGTCGGCTTCCATTCCGGCATCGGCAAGTGCGGCTTTGGCGGCGGCAAGCGCCAGATCAGATGTCGCTTCGCCCGGAGCTGCGATCCGGCGTTCCTTTATACCCGTTCTTTCGACGATCCACGCATCGCTCGTGTCGACGCGCCGCGCCAAATCGTCGTTCGTCAGAATCTTGCTGGGCAGATAGGAGCCTACGCCCTTTATGATGGACCGCCGCATTGAAACGAAAATTCCCTCAGATCTGCTCTACCGCCGGCTCTTCAGACACTGCCGGCAGATTGGCGTCAAGTGCGGCCAGGTCTGCCGCGATTTTCTCGATAACGGCGTTGCTGGCCATTTCGATAGCGAGATCCGCTGCCGCCGCAAAGCCGAAATCATCGGTGGCGCCATGGCTTTTGACGACGATGCCGTTGAGCCCCAGGAACACACCCCCATTGTGGCGCCGCGGATCCATCTTGGCGCGCAGCGCTTCGAATGCGCGCCACGCCAGCAATGCTCCTAGCTGCGAAAGCAGGGTTCGTTTCAGCGCCGAGCGCAAATAGGTCATCAGCTGCTTGGCCGTGCCCTCGGCCGTCTTTAGCGCGATGTTGCCGGTGAACCCTTCGGTAACGACGACGTCGACCGTACCCTTCCCCATATCGTCGCCCTCGACGAACCCGTAGTACTCGATCGGCAGTTTTGCCTGCCGGAGAATTCTCCCGGCGTCGCGCACGACTTCATTGCCCTTCACCTCCTCCACCCCGATGTTGAGCAGCCCGACTGTCGGCCGCTCGAGGAGAAAGACGCTACGGGCCATAGCCTCGCCCATCACGGCGAAATTGACGAGCTGTTCGGCATCGGCACCGATCGTCGCCCCGACGTCTAGCACGACGCTTTCTCCCTTGAGAGTCGGCCAGATCGCCGCAATTGCCGGCCGCTTGATGCCGGGCATGGTGCGCAGGATGACGGTAGCCATCGCCATCAGGGCTCCGGTATTGCCCGCTGAAAGCGCGACCTGCGCATCGCCTGACCGCACAGATTCGATTGCCTGCCACATGCTGCTCTTGCCCCTGCCGCGGCGGAGCGCCTGGCTGGGCTTGTCGTCCATGCCGATCGAAACCTCGCAGTGCCGCACCTCGATAGCGGACCGCGCCTGGCGAAGTCGCGGCAGCAGCGGTTCGATTTTGGCGGCATCCCCAAACAGCAGGATTTTCCACTTGGGATGCCGCGCCACGATCAGGTCGAGCGACGGAACGACCATCGCGGGGCCGATATCGCCGCCCATTGCATCGATCGCTATCGTGCCGGCCTCGCTCATATGTAGGCGATGCGAACCCCCCGGACGTCGCGGCGGTAGTGACAGCCTGTCTGCAGCACCGCCTCGAAGGGGCGGACAATAGTCTCGGCGGAGGCCATTACAAGGAAAATCCCCGATGCGGCGGTCATCTCACTTGCCCTCGCGCTTCGGCGCATTCTTCAGCGGTTCCAGCGCGGCGAAAGGACTGGGCGAGAGATCATTGTCTTCATGCGCACCCCTGCTGAACTCAGCGCCTGGCTTGCGCGGATAAGGATCGAGTGCGAGACCGAGGGATTCCGCAACGAGTTCGCCGAGATCGATCGAGCCGCCGGAGATGACGTCGGGCTCGTCCTGCTCCAGTGATTCGACCGAATGCGTTACCGCAGCCGGGCCCGGCGCATTCTGGCCGGCAAAATACCGCGTAATATCTTCCCGCAAGACTTCCTCGAACGGCTCGAGCGTGACGACGCAGGTCTGCATGACCGTTGCATCGAAGCGTCCCGCGACCTTGATCCCGCCGCGCCGCCATGGTTCGAGCTGCATCTGGGCGGAAAGCGCGTGAATGGCCAAAAGCCCAAAGCGCGCAGCAAGAGCCTCGCGTTCCTGTTCGGTGGCAACAATGTGCTCGCTGGCACCCTCGGGCGGAATCCGGTCCACTTGTATCAACCGGCTGAATTCAGGGCTCATTGTATTCATCGACGGTTTGCGGGTCGGGAAACTTCAGCGCTTCTGCCTGAATATCCCTCAGCGGCGAGGCACTCAGCGACCTTGCCGCGGCTAGGGCATAGCGTGCCAGCCGCCGCGCATTCTCGGGGGCTCCTTCCCCGCCATAGACATTTCTGGCAAGCGCGGCGGTAAGCCCATCCTGGTCATCCTGCGCAAGCGCCTCGCGATAGGCTTTGGCGCGGCCATAGAACGCCTCAGCCATTTTTCTCACTTTTTTGCCCACCGACAGATCGCCTGCTCCCATTTCGCGCAGCGAGCGGTCCATGTCGGCAAACATTTCATCGAAGATTTGCTGTGACAGCGCCTTGCTGGCCTTTCCCCCTTTCGTGATGAATTCGATCACCAGGATCGCGTGCAGCGTGATCATGTCGAAACGGCCGTCGACCGTATCGGGCACGCCGAGTTCCCCATAGAAATAAGGCTGCCGTGCCTTGGCCACAATCAGCAAATAAATCTCTCGCGCAATCTTCGCGCTCGCGGTCGGGTTGAAAAAACGTTTGAAGAACATGCTGCTCTCGACTGAGCCGGGTCGACCTTCCATCATCAGTATGCTAGCCAGAGAACGCATTTACCAGACTAGGTTTCCATGAGCGCCTCCGCCCATAAGCCGTCTCGCCGGTTTTTTCTCATTGCGGCAGTTGCGGCAGTTGCGGCGATGGCCGCCGCCTGTCAGCCCACGATCGACTTCAGGGGCTATCAGGCCCGTGGCGGCGATTTGGAAAAGGTGCAGGTCGGGATGCCCAAGTCGGAAGTCGAGGCCCTGCTCGGCTCGCCTTCCACCAAGGCCAGCATCGCGCTGCAGGGCGACAGCTATTATTACATTTCGAGCAAAGTCGAGCAGACGGCATTTCTCAACCCTGTCGAAACCGAGCGTCAGGTTTTCGCGGTTCGCTTCGATGCCAATGATCAGGTCGTGTCCTTTGCCAATTACGGCATCGAGGATGGGCAAATCGTCGACTTCAGCAGCCGCCGGACCCCCACCAAGGGCAAGGAGCTGACTGTTCTTCAGCAGCTTTTCGGCAACATTGGCCGTTTCAAGGGCCCGGGCCGCACCAGCAGTTCGCAAGGCTCGCCCATTCCCAAGTGAGAGACCGACGAGCGCCCCTCATCCGGTCTGCGCGAGAATTGCGAGGAGAAGCAGCGCCACGATATTGGTGATCTTGATCATCGGATTGACCGCGGGTCCCGCCGTATCCTTATAGGGATCGCCTACCGTGTCGCCGGTGACGGCGGCCTTATGGGCGTCGGAACCCTTCACATGCTTCACTCCGAGCCGGTCGACATAGCCGTCCTCGATCAGCTTCTTGGCATTGTCCCAGGCACCGCCGCCGGCGGTCATCGAGATCGCGACGAACAGCCCCGTCACGATAACCCCGAGCAGCATGGCGCCGAGTGCGGCGAAAGCCGATGCCTTGCCGGCAATTGCCCACACGGCCAGGAAGCAGACGACCGGCGACAGCACGGGCAGAAGCGACGGCACGACCATTTCCCTGATCGCGGCGCGCGTCAGCATGTCGACGGCGCGGCCGTAATCCGGCTTGTCCTTCCCCTGCATGATGCCGGGCTTCTCCTTGAACTGCCGGCGTACTTCGACAACGACAGCCTGCGCCGCACGGCCCACAGCGGTCATGGAGATGCCGCTAAAGAGATATGGCAGCAGTCCCCCGAACAAGAGCCCGACGACGACATAGGGATCGGCTAGCGAAAAGCTGATGCTGCCTAGCCCGTAGAAGAACGAGCCCTCGACGGCGGTCTCGGTAAAATGCTTGAGATCCTGCGTGTAGGCAGCGAAGAGAACGAGTGCGCCGAGCCCGGCCGAACCGATGGCGTAGCCCTTGGTGATCGCCTTTGTGGTGTTGCCGACGGCATCGAGTGCATCGGTGTTCTTGCGGACTTCTTTGGGCAGCCCCGCCATCTCGGCAATGCCGCCGGCGTTATCCGTCACTGGTCCGAAAGCATCGAGAGCCACCACCATTCCGGCAAGCGCCAGCATCGTCGTAACCGCGACCGCGACTCCGTAAAGACCCGCCAGATTGAAGCTGACGATCAGGCCGGCGATGATGACCAGCGCCGGCAGCGCCGTTGATTCGAGCGAGACGGCAAGTCCCTGGATGACATTGGTGCCATGCCCTGTGATCGAGGCTTCCGAGATCGAGCGCACCGGCCGGTAGGCCGTGCCCGTGTAGTATTCGGTGATCCAGATGATGAGGCCCGTCACTGCCAGCCCGACGGCGCCGCACCAGAACAGCCGCATCGGCGTAAAACCGCCCAGATCGGCGCTCATCGAGCCGAAAATCCACCAGGTCACCGGGAAAAGCGCGATCAGTGACAGGACGGCGGTAACGATGAAGCCTTTGTAGAGCGCGCCCATGATGGAATTATTGGCGCCGAGCTTTACGAAGAATGTTCCGATGATGGAGGTCACCACGCACGCCCCGCCGATCGCCAAGGGGTAGAGCATGGATTGGATTTTGAGTTCCGGCGCGGCAAAGACGATTGCCCCGAGCACCATGGTGGCGACCACGGTGACTGCATAAGTCTCGAACAGATCCGCTGCCATCCCGGCGCAGTCGCCGACATTGTCGCCGACATTATCGGCGATGGTTGCGGGATTGCGCGGATCGTCTTCGGGAATGCCGGCCTCGATCTTGCCCACCATGTCGCCGCCGACATCGGCGCCCTTGGTGAATATTCCCCCTCCGAGACGGGCAAAGATCGAGATGAGCGACGCCCCGAAACCCAGGGACACCATCGCATCGATCACCGTCCGGCTCGTTGGTTCAAAACCGAGGGTTCCCACCAGAAAGCCGAAATAAAGAGTAACCCCGAGAAGGGCGAGTCCGGCAACGAGAAGGCCGGTCACCGCTCCGGCGCGATAGGCCGTTTCGAGCCCCAGGGCAAGCGACTTGGTTGCCGCCTGCGCAGTACGGTAATTCGCCCTGACTGAGACGTTCATGCCGATGAATCCTGCAGACCCCGAGAGGACGGCACCAATGAGGAAACCAACCGCCGCATAAACCCCGAGGAGAATCAGCGCCAGCACGAAGATCACCGCGCCCACCACAGCGATCGTCGTGTACTGCCGCTTGAGATAGGCTTGCGCCCCTTCGCGGATGGCAGCAGCGATTTCCTGCATTCGCGCGGTGCCGGAATCGGCGGCGAGCAATGCCCTCGTCGTCACCGCGGCATAGATCAGCGACAGGGCGCCGCACAGAACAACAAGCCAGAGCGTGGACCTCATCGAATTTCCTCTAAGGTGAGTAAGGTCTGAAACTTCGGGTCATATCCGAGCGGAAGCCTCGGCAACCCGTGGCCAGAGCCCCCCATGGCCCTGCTTCTAGCCCGCCGCGATTTCCCCATTGCCCGGAAATCGCGCGGACCATGCCAAAACTGAAGCTGCAAGGCAACTGTTTCGCAAGGCGGCAGGATCATAGCCCGGTGTTTGCGGGCGCCATGCCGGCCTTTCTCAGCGCCGCTGATGGTTAAATCGGTTCATTCAAACCAGTCATTTGCACGCTCCTTGCTGATTGCCTCTCAAGGACCGGCACGCTGTGCCGAAACGGCACAATCAGTCGGCAGCGATAAAGGACAAACGACATGGCGCATGTCTTGGTTACCGGAGCCAACGGCTACGTTGGCAGCCATCTGGTGAGCCTGCTCCTCGAAAAGGGCCATATGGTCACCGCCGTCGACTGGATGGTGTTCGGCCGTCATCCACTCGCTCCTCATGCCGAGAACCCTCTCTTTCGCCTGGTGAGATCCGACGTCCGGTCTCTCAAGCCGGAAATTGTCGGCGAGGCCGATGTCATCTGCGATCTTGCAGTCCTCTCGAATGATCCCTCGGGCGATCTGAATCCGGACCTCACCCATTCTATCAATTACCGCGCCCGTCGACGCCTTGGGCTGCTTGCCAAGGCGCTCGGCGTCGGCCGCTACATCCTCGCCTCCTCTGCCTCGGTCTACGGGCCGGGAGCCGGAAAGGAGTTCAGCGAAGCCAGCCCCCTTGCTCCTGTCAGTGTCTATGCCGAGTGCAACAAGATGGCTGAGGACGCGCTCTTCGCTGTCACCGACAAGGAGTTCAGCGTGACTTCGCTGCGCAGCGGCACGATGTTCGGCCTGTCACGCCGCATGCGATTCGACGTGGTGCTCAACTCGATGACGCTCAGCGCCTTCAAGTCGCGCAAGATCACCATCAGCGGTGAAGGCAAGCAATTCCGTCCGCTCATTCATGTGCAGGACGCGGCACGGGCTTTCGTCGATGCCGTCGAGGCGCCGGTCGAACAGATCAGGGGCCAGGCGTTCAACCTGGCCCTCGGAAACTTCAGCATCAAGGAGCTGGCCCAGCGGGTGCAGAAGACCCTGCCTTTCCAGGTGGAAATCGAGCATCAGCCGAGCACCGAGGAAAAAGCCGATTACCGCGTCTCCACCAAAAACATCAAAAAGGCCTTTGGCTTCACCCCGGAGATTACCATCGAGCAGGGAATCATGGAGGTCTTCATCGCACTTGCCACGACACGGACCTATCCGAGTTCCACGACGCGAACTGTCGATGTCTATAAGAGCCTCATCGCCGAGGGCCGGCTGACGCCTGAAAAATTCCAGGAGACCACGCCCGGCAGACGGCGCCTCGGCAGGGCCAGCTGAGCCCCGATGGCCTTATTGCTGGGCGGTGCCGAATGTCGCCGCAGCGACACCGGCGCTGACCAATAGTCCGCCTCCGACCCTGTTGATCACGCGAACGGCCTTGCTGCTCCGCACCAGCGCCCGGGCGCGCGAAGCCACGAGCGCATAGCCCAGGGCATTGGCGAATGCCAGAACCAGGAACGTCACCTCGAAGATGACCATCTGAGCCGGAACATTGCCCCTTGTGTCCAGAAACTGCGGCAGGAAGGCCACGAAGAACGTGATCCCTTTCGGATTGAGCGCCGTGACCAGCCATGCATGGCTGAGCATCTTCCCCGGAGTGGTCGTGTCGTTTTTAGCCTCCACATGCAGCCTGCCTCCGGCACGCCACAGCTTTATTCCGAGATAGATGAGATAGGCTGCTCCCGCGAGCCTGAGCACGGTGAACACGCTCGCCGAGGCAGACAGCAGCGCTCCGATGCCCAGCATCGACAGTGTCATGGCCGTAAAATCTCCCAGAGCCACGCCGATGGAGATCGGCAGAGCCGAGCGCCATCCCTGCCCCAGCGCATAGGAGACGACGAGGAGGATAGTGGGCCCCGGGATCACCAGGAGCACGATTGTCGCTGCCGTGAACGCAAGCCATGGCTCAAGGCTCATGCCCTGGTCTCCTTGGCCTGGCTCCAGGGTCCGGTCTGCCAAAGGAGCGCCAGAAACGCCAGGGCCGCCATGGGAAACAGCGCATAATTGACGGCATTCCAGCCGAACCCCGCGAGCAGCCTTCCTGACAGGAGCGATGCGACAGCCACGGTGATGAAAATGGCGAAATCATTCAACGCCTGAACCTTGCCGCGCTCAGGCGTCCGGTAGCAGGCCGCAACCATGCTGGTCGCCCCGATGAAGGCAAAATTCCATCCAAGCCCCAGAAAGATCAATGCGGCAGCGAAATTCTCGAATCTTATGCCGAGGATCGCCGCCCCGCCGCCAACAGCAAGGATGAGGAGGCCGAGGAGGCTGATGCGCTCGGCTCCATGACGCGCGATCAGCGTACCGGTAAAGAAGCTCGGAACGAACATGGCAAGCACGTGCCACTGTATGATCCAGCTCGAGTCGCCGATGCTGAAGCCGCAATCGATCATGGCGATAGGCGTTGCCGTCATCACGAGATTCATCACGCCCGTGGCCATCATCCCGCAAAGAATGGCAACGATGAGCCGCGGCTGCTGCAGGATTTCTGGCAGCGGCCGGCTCGCGCCGGCAGCGGCTTTCTTTTCGAGGGGCAGATCGAGAAAGGTCAGCGCCGCGATTGTGAGGAGGGCAAGTCCCGTGGTGGCGAGATAGCAGCCGGCGAAGGTCACCGGCGCCAGAAGGTCGATCGTTTGCATCACGATCATGGTGCCGAAAATTGCCGCGGCGACCCCGCCGATCAATACCCAGGAAATCGCCTTCGGCTTGAACGCGGGGCTTGCCGTGTCGGCCGCGGCGAAGCGGAAATAGCCGCTCGAAGCCTGGAACACCCCGTGCAGGGGCATCGAGAGGGTGAACAGGGCGAAACTCGAAACATAGATGCCATAGAGCGAGAAAAGTCCTGCTGCAGCGCCGACACCGGCACCGATCATAAAGCCCGCCCTGCGGCCGATGCGGTTCATCATCAGCGCTGCCGGTATGGTCCAGAGCATTGTGCCGATCACATAGGCCGACACCGGCAGCGTGGCCCACTCCTTGGATGGCGCCAGCTGCGCGCCGACCAGCCCCGCCGTTGCCGCCAATATCACCGAACCCGAGGAGTAGAGCGCCTGCGCAACGGCCAGCACCATGGCATTGCGCTTTGCCCTGACATCGTCGAACTCGCTGGCCGAGGCCGCCACCATCAGAGCTTCGGCACGGCGAGCGAGCGCGCCAGCCGGTCGAGTACGCCATTGACGAAGCCGGGCTGATCCCCGTCATAAAACGCATGGGCGACGTCGATATATTCGGAGATCACCGCCTTCGCCGGTATGTCGTCGCGGAACATAAGCTCATAGGAGCCCGCCCGCAGCATGGCCCGCATGATTGACTCGAGCCGCGACAGCGACCAGCCGGGCGCCAGGCTCTCGCTGATCTTGGGATCGATTGCCCGCTGCTCCCTGACCACGCCTTCGACGATGTCCTTGAGAAAGGCGAAGTCGGCGCCCTCGACATTCCCCTCGTCGAAATTCGGCCTCGCGGTCCTTGTGGAGAATTGCGCCAGAACCTCCCCCACATCCGTTTGCGCCAAATCCATCTGGTACAGCGCCTGGACCGCCGCAAGCCGCGCTGCCGAGCGCCGGACGGGCCGCCGGCGTCCGCCGGATTGTTTTTCTTGAGCCAAGTCAGCCCTTCTTTCCCGAGGGCTTCATCGCCCGCTCGATCTCGATCAGCCGCAGCGCCGCCTCGGCCGCCGCTCCGCCTCTGTTCATTTCCCCGACCTTCGCTCGTGCCCGGGCCTGTTCCATGTTTTCGCAGGTGAGAATGCCATTGCCGATCGACAGGCCCTGCATCGTCAGATCCATGAGTCCGCGGGCGCTTTCATTGGCCACGATATCATAATGCGAGGTTTCCCCCCGCACGACTGCGCCGAGTGCGACATAGCCGTCATAACGCCGGCTGCGCGCGGCTTTTGCGATCACCCCCGGCACTTCCAAGGCACCCGGCACCGCCAGCCGTTCGAAGCTTGCGCCCGCCCCTTCGAGAACCTTAATGGCACCCTGCGCCAGCTCATCGGACAATTCATCATAGAAGCGCGCCTCGATAATGAGCACATGCGCCTTTATTCTCAACTTTGCAGCCTTGCGCCGCACATAGGTCATCGGCTCTGAAACTCCTGGAGCCGGGCTACATAGCGCGCCAGCATGTCGATCTCAATGTTGACCGCATCGCCGGAACGCAGCTCGCCCCAGGTCGTCATCTTCAGCGTGTAGGGAATGATGTTTACGTCGAACGCATTGTCTTCAACAGCGTTGACGGTCAGGGATGTCCCATCGAGGCAGACCGAGCCCTTCTCGGCGATGAAGCGGGCAAGCTTCGGCGGCACCTGGAAGCGGAAACGTTTTGAGTGGCCCTCAGGCTTGATGTCGGTGATCGTGCATATGCCGTCCACATGGCCGCCGACTATATGGCCGCCGATTTCATCCCCGAGCTTCATGGCGCGTTCGAGATTGATGCGCGTTCCTTTTGCCCAGAGGCGGAGCGTCGTGCGTTCGCGCGTTTCGGCCGAGGCCTGCACCGTAAAGCTCGTGCCTTTTGTACCCCGTTCGGCTGCTTCGATGACCGTGAGGCAAATGCCGGAACAAGAGAT
>DATFOT010000290.1:0-3866 GCA_035265265.1 Aestuariivirgaceae bacterium
CCATTGGCAATGTAACGCTCGAGTTGGCCGGGATTGGACTCGCCTTTTCCTGACTTTGCCCCATCCGCACCGCGCCAGCCGGCGAGCGGTCCGATGCCCGGAGCGCGCTCGTGGCTGACGATATAGTCGGCATAGCCGCCCGGATAACGGGGCTCGCCGTTCAGCGTCGTCATGCCCGGAAGCCCCAGCCTCGCGCCAAGATCGAGAAGAACGCTCTGGAAGCCTCTGACATTGCGATCGGGCTCGACGACGGGCTGGCGGATGGCATCGGCTGGACCATCGGCATCGGAGATCGGGCGGTCAAGAAGCGAGATGCAGTCCCAGCGCTCGAGATATGTCGTATCGGGAAGGATCAGATCGGCGTAAGCGACCATCTCGGAATAATAACTGTCGGCATAGATTATTTTGGGAATAGCATATTCGCCCGTCGCCTGATCGCGCGCGGTGAGGCCCCGGAGGGCATCCGGCACGTTCATCGCCGAATTCCAACTCATATTGGCCATGTAAAGAAAGAGCACATCGATGCCATAGGGATCGCGCTTCACCGCATTGGTGATGACCGTGTGCATGAGGCCGTGCGCGGCCAGCGGTGCTTCCCAGGAAAAGGCCTTGTCGATCCGGCATGGCGTGCCATCGGCCTCGATCAGCAAATCCTCAGGCCCGGTGACGAAACCCAACGGAGGTCCCCCGAGCGGTGTGTTCGGCCGGACCTGGCCAGGCTTACCGGCAGGCTTAATCGCCGGCGGCACGGGCCGCGGATAAGGAGGCTTGTGGCGAAATCCGCCGGGCACATCGATTGTTCCCAGAAGGGTCTGAAGAAGATGGATCAGCCGGCAGGTGTTGAAGCCATTGGAGTGGGCCGAGATGCCGCGCATGGCGTGCATCGCCACGGGGCGCCCGATCGTCTTGTCGTGAAGACGACCTGAGGCGTCGGTCCAAGGCTGCTCGAGCACGATCTCTTCCTGGAAGGCCGCATGCGCAAGCTCGGCGGCGATACGACGGATCGTTTCGGCGCGGATGCCGCAGCGCGCGGCAATTGCGTCGGCTGAGTATTCATCGGATAGAAATCGGCGAGCGATGAGTTCGAAAACAGGGCGCGCGCGGCGGCCGTCCGGCAGGAGAACCTCGCCCGCGAGACGAGGTGAAATGTCAATGAGCTGCGCGCCCATCACGGATTTCGTCTTGAGGTCGAAAGCCAGCGGGCTGCCTTCCGGGTTCCGCGCAAACAGCCCATGGGCGGCGGTGCCCGGCGCTTCGATGACGAGCCACGGCGCGTTGGTGTAACGGGCGAGATAGTCGAAATCGACGGTGTCCGCCTTAAGCAATTCGCGGATGATGCTCGCGACGAAAAGGCCATCGGAGCCGGGGGTAAGACCGATCCATTCATCGGCAATGGCGGAGTAGCCGGTCTTCACCGGATTGACCGAAACGATCTTAACGCCACGCTTCTTCAGCTGGCCGAGACCGATCTTGAGCGGGTTCGATGCGTGATCTTCGGCGACGCCGAAGAGGAGCAAATATTTCGTGCGCGGCCAGTCGGGTTCGCCGAATTCCCAGAAGGAGCCGCCGAAGGTATAGAGACCGGCGGCAGCCATGTTGACAGAACAAAAACCGCCATGGGCTGCGTAGTTGGGGGTACCGAACTGCGACGCCCACCAGCCGGTGAGCGCCTGCGACTGGTCGCGGCCGGTGAAGAAGGCGAGTTTCTTCGGATCGGTGTTGCGGACCTCGGACAGCCACAGGGTTGCAGTGCGAAGTGCTTCCTCCCAGGAGATCTCGCGAAATTCGCCGGCACCGCGCTCGCCAACCCGCAGCAAAGGTGCGCTAAGGCGGGCGGGGGAATAATGCTGCATGATGCCTGCCGCACCCTTCCCGCAAATTACGCCGCGGTTCACGGGATGGTCGCGATTGCCTTCGATGTAGGTGACGGTGCCGTCGCGCAGATAGACCTTTATCCCGCAGCGGCAGGCGCACATGTAGCAAGTGGTGGTCTTGGTCTCGTCCCACGTCTTGGGCGAGGTATCGACGAAAGGCTCGGGCACCGGTTTTTCGATATGATCGTATGAAATGATTTTCTCGCCTCAAAATTGGTCCTATCATAGTACCAGCCGATTTCATCACAAAGTCCAGAGTTAGCATGCGCGACTGGCTGGTCCATATTCGAAGAACCGAACATTCGAGCCTGCAGGCCCAAATCCGTGAGGCGCTGGTATCGGCAATCCTCGACGGCCAGCTGTCACGCGACGAGGCGATCCCTTCGACGCGGCGCATGGCCAAGAGACTTGGGGTCTCGCGCAATACGGTGGTGCTCGCCTACCAGGGGCTGCTCGATGACGGCTATCTGGTGGCGCGCGAGCGTTCCGGTTACTACGTAAGCGAGAAGGCGCTGGAAGCTTCGCCACAGTTCAAGCTGCCATTGCCTAAGCCCAAGCTTACCACAGTCGGAAAAGTGGCCGATCAGTCCTCCCTATGGGAGGGGCGGTTCGCGATGACGCCAGCATCGCAAGAGAATATCACCAAGCCGCTCGACTGGATGAACTTTCCTTATCCTTTCATCTACGGCCAAGTCGATCACAAGCTGTTTCCCATCGCGGAGTGGCGCGAGTGCGCACGGCAGGCTTTGGGAAGAAAATGGTTCGGCACCTGGACCAATGATACTTGGGCGCATGACGATCCTTTGCTCGTGGAGCAGATCCGGCGACGCATCCTGCCGCGGCGCGGCATCATGGCCGCTGATTCTCATGTGCTGGTGACGCTCGGCGCGCAGAACGCCCTTTATCTGCTGGTGAGCCTGCTCGTCCGGAAATCGACAGCGGCGGCGATGGAAGAGCCGGGATTTCCCGACATGCGCAATCTCCTGTCGCTGGCAACGGAGCAAGTATCGCTTGTGCCAGTCGCCGGTCGGGGCCTCGAGCTTTCGGAACTGCCGGGGAAGACGGATTTGGTCTTCGTGACGCCGAGCCACCAGTTTCCGACGACGGTGACGATGCCGCTGGAGCAAAGGCTCGCGCTCATGAAGCTCGCCAGCGAACGCGATTTCCTCATCGTGGAGGACGATTATGAGTTCGAGACCAATTATGTGAACGAGCCCTGCCCGGCGCTCAAATCGCTCGATGACGAGGGCCGGGTGGTCTATGTGGGCTCCCTGTCCAAGACGCTTTTCCCGGGGTTGCGGCTGGGTTTTCTGGTGGGACCCGAAAAGCTAGTCGAACAGGCGCGGGCGCTGCGGCGGCTGATGGTGCGGCATGCGCCGAACAACAATCAGCGGACCGCGGCACTGTTTCTGTCGCTCGGCCATCATGACACGCTGATCCGGCGGCTGCACCGAGCCTATCGTGCGCGCTGGGAGATCATGGGTGCGGCGCTCGACCGGCACCTTCCCAATTCGACCACCATCCCGAGTTTCGGCGGCACCAGCTTTTGGATCCGCGGGCCGGAGTGGCTGGACAGCGAAGCGCTTGCGAAGGAATGCCTCGGGCACGGCATTCTGATCGAGCCGGGACGCATCTATTTCGGCGGGCCGGAGCGGCCGCACAATTATTTCCGGCTGGGTTTCTCGTCGATCGATGAGAGAAAGATCGAGCCCGGCATCAAGCTTCTGGCAGAGATCATCGGCCAGGGCGAGAGAAGAAGTTCCGGCATAGCGCAGGCTATGTTGGGGTAGCTGTGTGCTCCGTTTGCCTAAATGATGCCGGCGTCTAGGAGCAGCCTTTGCCATATAGTCAAGCTTCTTCTTATCCCTCTGAGACGAATTTCATTGGCACTTTCCGCTGAGAATCCTGACATGAATTCTTCTAAAATCGTAACAACAACCGATATCGGCCACTCAGCCTGAAAGGCCAAACCCTTTTTCAGAAACGGAAAGC
>DATFOT010000291.1:0-3107 GCA_035265265.1 Aestuariivirgaceae bacterium
CGGCAGGAATAGTCGAACAGGATCACGCCGCCGAGGCCGTAGCGGGCGGCGAATTCCCTCAGCCACCCTGGGACAGTCTTGCCGAAGAAGCCGAGGATGAAGAGTTCGCCGACGGGCATGTGATAACCTCAGGCATGGCGCTTTGAGTCCGGTCAGGCCAAGTTTAGCAAATAATCGCGCCACGCATCAGGAAGATACCTCGCTCCCCGGGTCATACCAATTGGGGTGATCTTGATCACATCGCATCGCCGCCGGCGCCTCTAGGTGTGGAATCATCGCAGAGCGATCCTCGCTCCGCCCCACCCAAGGAGACGTCCATGACGAAGATCAAGAAGATCACCTCGGCCGCAATCGCTGCTTTGGCATTGGCCACGGCATCTTTGGCCGTCCCGGGCCAGGCTTTCGCGGGAGGCCATGGCGGTCACGGTGGAGGCCACGGCCATCACGGGCATGGTGGAGGCCACGGGCATGGCCATGGTCTTTTTGGCCATGGTCATCATCACGGCCATCGCCATCATTTCGTCGGCTATAACAGCTGCTGGAAATGGAGCCCCTACGGCCCGGTCAATGTCTGCTACCCCCGCTATTGATTTGAGACGAAGAAATGAAGCTCGCCCGGGCCGAGAGGCTCGGGTGAGTTTTTTTGATGCCATGATGATCGCGGCGAGCGTCTGCCTCGAGGACAGCAACCCTTCTCGTTGCAAGCTCATCGGCCTGCCGGCCGCTCGGCTCGGGGCGTGTGTACCGGTACGGTGTCCTGAAATTACAGGGCCATAAGTCGACCACCTCGAGTCCCCCCACTGCGCCCACGCATGCGCGACAGCGGGGTGATCGGCTGGCTCCGCGGCTGTGCCCGTTTAGCGTCTGCCGTCCGATCCTGAGGAGACCTCACCAGGATCGGCCGTCCCTCGAACCCACAGTTCCGATGGCGAGCTTGAGCCTCAATGCTCGCTCCGCAAGCGCCATGCCCTTGAACGCATTTACCTTCTTCGAGTGCCTTGGCTTCGGCTGCGTGGGCTTCGAGTGTCCTGACTTCGAGTGCGTTGGGCTTCGAGCTCGATGCGCGTCGAACCTAACTGGCCGGAAAAGGCGGGCTCCGGCCAGTTAGGCTGGATATGTGACGGGCCTCACATTTGTCGACACGCAGGTGAGCTAGGCTTCAATTCGCGAGAGGTGCTGTGGGGAGACTTTGGTCCGTCAGCCGGCTCGTAACAAGCAAGCGATCGTCGACTCCTGCTGAGAAATCCAGCTGAAAGCGTGTACAAACCATGCGGCGCATCCCAAATTTCCGATCGATCGACCCGACCTCAAACCGATCATCGCGGCCAGCCTTTGGTTACGCGATTTCGAAGGCCAAGCGAGCCGTTGGCATCATTGCCTGCTGCCTGGCTGTGCTGATCGCCCCCCACACGGCGCTTGCCGACGCCGCATCCGATCGGGCAATGGCCAGCCGCTACGAGCAGGCGGCGCAATCGGGCGATGATGATGCCCAGTTCTATCTTGGCGCGCTCCATTCGGCAGGCGTCGGCCGCCCGCGCAGCGACCAGGAGGCATTCCGCTGGTTCGTGCGCGCGACCGATCAGGGGCACTCCCACGCCATGTTGATCGTCGCCGGCCTCTATGCGAGCGGGCGCGGCACAACGAAGGACAATGTGAAGGCCTATAGCTGGGCCTACATCGTCGCCTCGGCGGGCAAACTCGAAGAGGACCGCAATGGTGCGCGGCAATTGATGTCGCTGCTCATGAAGCGGATGACGAGCGACGAGATCGGCCGCGCCGTGGTGGCCGCAAGAGCCTGGCGCGCGGTTCGGACTGCTGGCGCCGGCAAGTCTCCGCATATCGAAAGAGCTGTGGAAGTGGACCAACCGGCGGCGGCGGCGCCTCCGCCTGCCCCCGCGGTGGTGCAGCCGGCGCCCGTAGCCGCGGCATCACCCGCGGTTTCGCAGCCGACGCCATCCAACGTCACGGTATTGCCGACAGCTCCCAAGGCCACATCGCTACCTTCAGTGAAGAACGCAAAGCGAGATGATGCCCGTGAACTGCTCGACCAGGTTCCACCGAACCTGCGCAAGCGATTTGGCTTCTGATTTAAGGGGACGCACCATGAAATTGCATCATCTCGTCGCAACCGGCATTCTGGCAATCGCCGCGGCAGGGGCAGGCTATTACGCCTATTCCCGTTTCCTTCATCCCCCGTTGGTGACCACCGGCATTGCGAGCCTGGCGCCGGTTTCCGAAGCCGTTTACGGCACCGGCATCGTCGAGCCCGAGCGCTGGGCCAAGGTGGTGCCGCTGCAGCGCCGCCGGCTGGTCGAGCTTTGCAAATGCGAAGGACAGGTAGTCAGGGCCGGCCAAGTCCTCGGCCGCCAGGACGACGCCGAGGAGCGCAGCGCGCTGGACCAGATGGAAATCAATCGCGGCCAGCTCGAACGTGATCTGGCGCGGGCCGAGAAGGATCGCGACAAGAACGACGCCGCGCGCACTGAGTACGAGCAGCGCTGGACCAGGCTCGAGGAAGCCAAATCGCGGATCGCCGCGCAGAAGGTGCACCTCGACTCGCTGCTGCTGAGAGCGCCGCTCGACGGCATGGTGCTGCGGCGCGACGGCGAGGTCGGCGAGATCGCCGGCCCCACCGACGTCCTGTTCTGGGTGGGACCGCCTGCCCCGATGCAGGTCGTTGCCGAGGTCAATGAGGAGGAGATCAACCGCATCGCCTCCGGCCAGAAGGCTTTTCTGCGAAGCGAGGCTTTCCCCGGAAGGGCCCTGCGCGCCTCGGTTTCCCAGATCACGCCCAAGGGCGACCCGACCCGCAAGACCTTCCGCGTCTATTTGCGGCTGCCACAGGATACGCCGCTGCGGATCGGCATGTCGGTCGAGGTCAATATCATCTTCCGCGAGAAGCCGGCGGCGATCGTGGTGCCGGCAGAGGCGGTCGCAGGCGATTCGATTCAGACGGTCGCTGACGGCCGGATCAAATATGTGCCCGTCAAAGTCGGCATCCGCGGCAGTCGCAACATCGAGATCATCGGCGACGTATCGAAGGGCACCCCCGTGCTTTCGCCGGCACGCGTGGATCTCGCCGACGGCGCCAGGATTCGCATCGACAG
>DATFOT010000292.1:0-4953 GCA_035265265.1 Aestuariivirgaceae bacterium
GCGCCTTGCGCGGTGCTATTTAGGGTGGGCTAAAAGCTTTTCAAGAGCCCTGCCGAGCCATGGAGTTGAACTAACACTGACGCCCAAGGTCTTGAACAGGGAGGGATTTTTCGCCCTCCGAGCAGAGATGAACAGTGGATGAACAGACTTTTGTCCTTTTGTTCAGGAATAATAAAACACATTACAGCCTACGCTGGCAGAATTGAGCTTTTACGATTCAAAGGAGCAAGGCGCCCGTCTGCAACCATCACCACGATTATGGGGTTGGTGCGCCATACGCGCCGGCCTTCCTGGGGTGGACAGCTGGCGCGATTCAGGAAGGAGTTCGCGAGGTCATGAAGGCAGGGAATCTATTTCTCATCGCAGCATTGGCGGCAGGAGGGCTCTTCGCGCCGCCGATTGTGGAAGCGAAAGCAGAGACGCGTTTTCACCTGTTTATGCCAGGGTTTCCTCCGCCGCCTCCGCGGCGGCACTATTATTATTATCCAGAACCCTATGACGACGAAGACTACGCCTCTCCCTATGATGAGGACGAGGATGCCTATTACTATTACGGCGAGGACGATGACTATTACGAGCCTGCTCCCAGGCAGTATTCGCCCAAGCCTCGCAAGAAGTCCAAAAAAGTGACCGTGGCGCCCAAGGAAGAGTACACTCCCCCGCCCAAGATCAAAAAGAAGACGGCCTCCACGGAGGCGGCTCCAGCAACACCGAAGCCAAAGACCGAAACCAAGAACGCGTTCGTATCCTGCGACAAGGCGCGGTCGATCATCACCGGCTACGGCTTCGGCAGCATCGAGACGAGAAGCTGCTCGGGCAACATCTATAGCTTTGCCGCGGTGCGCGGTGGCAAGACCTTCTCAGTGAAGGTCAGCGCGCTTAACGGCGAACTGACCGAGGTGAAGCGCCAATAGAGGCCGCCTCGACTTCAACAGCAATCACGGCCGGCGCCTCTAGCCGGCCGCTCCTGTTTTTGGCCCGGCTTGCCGATCAGGCGCCGGCTGGTTACACAGGCGCATGGACATCGCCACCAGAATCAACGATGAGGCGCGACTCATCGGCTATCCGGGCAACAGTATTCCCGATGGCACCGAGTGCGGGTTCTTCACTGCCTCCGACGGGCGGCGGCTGCGCTATGCGCTGCTGCGCGAGGGGCAAGGACTGAAGGGCACCGTTTGCCTCCTGCAAGGCAGGGGTGATTTCATCGAGCGTTATTTCGAGACCATGACTGACCTTAGGCAGCGCGGCTTCGCGGTTGCCACGTTCGACTGGCGCGGACAGGGAGGATCGCAACGGGGCCTGCGCAATGCTTATAAAAATCACGTGCGAGGTTTCAGTGAGTATGATGATGATCTGGCATCCTTCATCGGCAAAGTGCTGATGCCGGACTGCCCCCCGCCTTATTTCGCGCTTGCTCATTCGATGGGTGGCTGCATTCTGATCAGAAATCTGAGAAAGCATGCATGGTTCAATAAGGTCGTGCTGACATCGCCGATGTTCGACGTGAAGACGGGATGGTGGCCGGCCGGCGTTGCTCGGTTCATGGCACCATTCCTCGCCCTCGCCGGCCTAGGGCGGCTGTTCGTGCCGGGCGAAAGGCATCGGCCGCTGAGAATCAGGGATTTTCCGAATAATAATCTGACTTCCGATCTCGGCAGGTTCACGCGCGATGCGCGCATAACCGAAATTGCACCCGAACTCGGCGTAGGAGCGCCGACAATCCGCTGGGTGAGCGCTGCGTTCCGGGCGATGCGGGACGTGATGGTGCCGCCGAAGCACAGCATGGTTCGCGTGCCGGTCCTTGTGGTGGCGGCAGATATCGAACGCGTAACCTCGACCGAGGCGTGCCATGTGCTTTCCGCCAAGGAGCCCAATGTCGTGACGGTGGTGGTGGAATATTCGCGCCATGAAATTCTAATGGAACGCGATCATGTTCGCGAGCAGTTCTGGGCGGCTTTCGATGCCTTCATCGAAGGCAAGGATCCTACCCTCAGCAGCTCCTTATGATAGCAAGCGCGGAGGCGTGAAGACCGGCACTTGCAGCAGCGAGGATATCGCCGCCGCGGCTCGCGTCGCCACCGTCCCAGGTGGTGACAATGCCGCCCGCGCCTTCAATAATCGGCACCAGCGCGGCGATATCATAGATCGCCAGCCCCGCATCCATCGCGATATCGACGAAGCCCGAGGCGAGCATGGCAAAGAAATAAGCATCTCCGCCGAATCTCGTCATCCGCGTGCGGCTGCACAATTTGTTAAGGACCCGCAATTGCTTTTCCGAACGGTAAATTTCCGGTGCCACGGTGGTGAGAATGGCGTCGCTGATGGCAGCGGCCGGGTTTACCGAAAGCTCTCGGCGGTTTGAGCCGCGTTCCCACCAGGATCCATAAGGGCCGCCGATAAACATCTCGCCGACATAGGGCTGGCTGACGATGCCTAGAACAGGTCTTTCCTGAAAAACAAGGGCGATGAGGGTCGTCCATGTCGGCATGCCGCAAATGAACGACCTCGTCCCATCGACCGGGTCGAGAACCCAGCAGAACTCCGAGCGAGCGGGCTTGGGTTCGAATTCCTCGCCGATGATTCCGTGATCGGGGAAGCGTGTTGTGATCATCCGGCGCATAGCTTGTTCGGCTGAACGATCCGCTTCAGTTACGGGGTCAAACCCTTCCGCGAGTTTGTTGTCGACGGCGAGGGTATTGCGAAACAGCGGCAGGACGGCGGTGCCAGCTAAAGCAGCAAGCCCACGGCCGAAGTCGGCAAATAGGTTCCAGTCTTGTTGGGCGACAGGGTGCATGGGGTCCTATTGCAGTGCGATAAACCAAACGGTCAAATTTACGTGATTTCTAGCCCGCGGCATGGGGGATCCGACAGGAGGATTGTACGTTTTTTTCTTTGAACGCAATCGCTTACAGTGGCTCGCCTCAGCTGCAAAAAATTCGCTTGAAAAAATCACATTGCACTGCCACATAGGGGTTGCGTAGTTGGAGACCTCGTCTCCAGTTGCGTATGCCCTTCCTGGGCGTTTCCTCCCTAGACTTGGCCGTTCCCTAACCGGGACGGCCCTTTTTTATTCCGCTGCGGCGCGAAGGGGCGAGATAAGACCACGAGTTTCCGGCAGCAAGCTCCGCAGCACGATAGCGTTGGTTTCCTGCAGTGAGGTAAAATTCGGCAACTTCCGCAACGTCCGCTCCTCCATGTAAATCGCACGATTGATCTCGACTTGAACCGCATGAAGGCCGCTTGCGGGCTTGCCGTAGCATTCGGTAATGAAGCCGCCGGCATAGGGGCGATTGCGCTGAACCTTCAACCCATGGCCGCGATAGAGCTGTTCCAGCCGCTCTACCAGAGCCGTGCTGCAGGACACGCCATGCCGGTCGCCGATGACGACATCGGGCTGAGGCACTGTCGTGCCCCCCGGACCGGCAGCGCTTGAGGGCATTGAGTGGCAATCGATCAGCAGGGCGGCGCCGAAGAGATCGAAGGTCGCGGAGATCAAGCGCGAAAGCGCCGCGTGATAGGGCCTGTAAAGCTTGTCGATGCGGGCAAGGGCGTCCTCGAGCGTGATCTTGCGGCGATAAATTTCCTCGCCCTCGCTGACCACGCGCGGAATGGTGCCGAGGCCGCCCACCACCCTGACCGAAGAGGCGTTAGCGGTTCGCGGCAGAGGCCCTTCTATCAGATGTGGGTCGAGCTCATTGGGTTCGCGATTCAGGTCGATATAGGCGCGCGGGAAATTTGCCTTGAGCAGGGGGGCGCCGGCCTCGGGGGCGGAGGAGAATAGCTCATCGACGAAGCAATCCTCGGAGCGTCGAAGCGAGGCCGATTGAAGCCGCGTGGTTTTTAGGAACTGGGACGGGTAGTGGGAACCGCTGTGGGGCGAGTTCACAACAGCGGCGGCAGACTGACGTGCGGGTGCGAGGATGGCAAAGGGAGGGTCGAACAGATCGGCCGGGTTATGCATAATGATCGCAGGCCCTGCTGCTTTGGATTAAGTTTCTAACGTCATTTCACCAGAGGCGTCACGCGCGGTCAACGAGGTTGACCGGATACAGCAAACGTAAGAGGGTGTTGGCCCGGGAAAAGCCCTTCACAGGCCATTTACCCTCTGTTTTTATGGTGGCTGCCGTGTCCGACGGCTTGGCCTATAAGTGGGCGAATTTTGAGGACGAACGGTGGCGAAGATTTTGCTGGCTGAAGACGACGACGACATGCGGCGCTTTCTGGTGCGTGCATTGGAGAAGGCCGGCCATGACGTGACCTCTTTTGCAGAAGGCGCCAGCGCCTTTGAAGAGGTGAAGCAAGCGACGTTCGATCTGCTGTTGACCGATATTGTGATGCCGGAAATGGATGGGATCGAACTTGCCAGACGTGCGGCCGAGCTTGATCCGAGCCTCAAGATCATGTTCATCACCGGCTTCGCTGCGGTGGCGCTCAATCCTGACAGCCGGGCTCCAAAGGATGCGAAGGTGCTGTCCAAACCTTTCCACCTGCGGGATCTGGTTGCTGAAGTCGAGCGCATGGTTGCGGCCTGACCGGCTGGGCTTGCGCAGAGGCCTGCCAGCCGATATATCGGGCGCCATCAAGGTTGGAGCGGGCGGTTAGCTCAGCGGTAGAGCACTACGTTGACATCGTAGGGGTCACATGTTCGATCCATGTACCGCCCACCATCTGCTTTTCTCAATCACATCAATGGTTTCTGCGACTTTTTTTAGATGCAAATTCACCGCTGAAAAATGCGAATGCCCAAGATATGCCCAAGAATAGAGGCTCGTTTTGTTCAGGTAAAGTTCTTTGGGCAGAGGTTAACTGGCTAAAGGCCTTGTAATGATGAGTACAGTCGAAGCCCCAGATTGGTCTACGATCCCCGCACCCATTGACGATGGCTCAACGCGCCATTTGGTGGGCGCTCGCATCGCGTCAGTCCCGCTTCAGGCAACCAATGGTGAGACCGTT
>DATFOT010000293.1:0-6918 GCA_035265265.1 Aestuariivirgaceae bacterium
TATCAGGGAATGGCGGACACATTTCTCAAGGGCCGTTTCAAGGTCCATCAATCCTTTTGGCCTTCCGGCTTCTTTGCTTCTTTGACAGACACGCCGTTCCAACTCGATGTCGCCAAGGCCAAGCAGCTCTTGGCCGAAGCCGGCTACCCGGACGGCTTCGAAGTCGAGCTCGACGCTTCCAACAGCTCGCCCTTTACCGACGTCGCTCAATCGGTGCAGGCAACCTTGGGCCAGGCCGGCATAAAGGCGAAAATCATCCCCGGCGAGCAGAAGCAGGTCATTACCAAATACCGCGCGCGGCAGCACCAGATGCTGTTGCTGTACTGGTCCCCGGATTACATGGATCCTCATTCGAACGCCGACAGTTTCGCGCGCAACCCCGATAACTCAGACAACGCAAAGTCCAAACCGCTCGCCTGGCGCAATGCCTGGGATATCCCCGAGATCACCAAAAAGGCCGATGCGGCTGCAAGAGAGCGCGATCCCGAGAAGCGCAAGGAGATGTATCTCGATCTCCAGCTCATGCTGCAGGAGGACGGGCCCTTCGTGATCATGTTCCAGAGCACGGAGCAGGTCGCACGCCATAAGAACATCAATGGCTTCGTTTCCGGACCGACCTACGACACAGTCTACTATCGCCTCGTAAAGAAGTAGAACCCGTTGCCGGCCGTGACCACCACCCCCGCACTGCCCACCGCGGGTGCCCGGCGGTCACGGCTTCCGGCATTTTTCGTCCACCTGTTGCGGCTGGTGGCATCGCTTGCCCTCACCTTTTTGGGCCTTACCGTCGTCACTTTTTGTATCGGACGAGTCATTCCAATCGATCCGGTGCTCGCCGTGGTCGGCGACCGGGCGCTGCCCGATGTCTATGAGCGCGTGCGGATGGAGCTTGGTCTCGATCTCCCTCTCTACCAGCAATATTGGAACTATCTGGCCAAACTCCTCCATGGGGATCTCGGCACGGCAGTCCTGACCGCGCGGCCCGTGCTTGAAGATCTGATGCGGGTTTTCCCGGCAACCCTTGAGCTTGCCACCGTTGCGATCGTCATCGGCGTGGTTTTCGGCGTGCCCATGGGCGTCGTTGCGGCGACCAGCCAGGGGCGCTGGCCGGATCACCTGATCCGCTTAACCGGTCTCGTGGGCTATTCCATGCCGGTGTTCTGGCTCGGTCTGGTCGGACTGCTCGTGTTCTACAATGCGCTCGACTGGGTCGGCGGACCGGGCCGCCTCGATGTCTATTATGAAGACATCGTCGCGCCCGTCACCGGAATGTTGCTCATCGACAGCCTGCTCAGCGGTGACACGGATGTGTTTTGGAACGCGGTCTCCCACATCATACTGCCGGCCGGCATTCTTGGTTACCTGTCGCTCGCCTATATCGCGCGCATGACCCGCAGCTTCATGCTCGGACAATTGCACCAGGAGTACATCCTCACGGC
This sequence comes from Aestuariivirgaceae bacterium, assembly GCA_035265265.1. Taxonomy (GTDB): domain Bacteria; phylum Pseudomonadota; class Alphaproteobacteria; order Rhizobiales; family Aestuariivirgaceae; genus DATBLQ01. The sequence goes on from DATFOT010000293.1 coordinate 1,440, forward strand.
GCAAATCAAGGGTCTGTCCCGGACCCGCGTCGTCTGGCGCCATGCGCTCGTCAACATCCTGGTTCCGCTGATCACGGTGATCGCTCTGAGCTACGGCTATCTCCTCGAAGGCGCGGTGCTGACCGAAACGGTGTTCGCTTGGCCGGGGCTCGGCCGCTATATCACCTTCGCGCTGTTCAATGCCGACATGAACGCCGTCCTGGGCGGCACCCTTGTCGTCGGCATCGTGTTCATCGGGCTCAATCTGCTTTCCGATATTGCCTATTATCTCGTGGATCCGAGAGCACGATGAGTGTCGAGACCTCACCCAAGCCGGTGACCTGGCATGATTGGCTCCTGGCCGAGGCGCCGCAGAGCCGCAGCCAGGCGCGGCTCACGCGCTGGTACGCCAACTGGCTGGCGCTCAAGCGTAATCCGCTGGCGGTTTCCGGGGTGATCATCATTTTAGCCCTCATTCTGATGGCAGTTTTCGCAAGCTGGATCGCGGGGCAGTCGCCCTACGCTCAGCTGCTGACCGCCCGCCTCGAGCCGCCTTCCATGGAACATTGGTTCGGCACCGATGAACTGGGCCGCGATATTTTTGCTCGCATTATCTACGGCAGCCGCATCACCTTGCTCATTATCTTTCTGGTATCGATCGTCGTGCTGCCTGTGGGCATTCTCATCGGCACGCTCGCGGGCTATTTCGGCGGCGTGTTTGACATGTTTCTGATGCGCATCACCGATATTTTCCTCGCTTTTCCGCGTCTCGTCATGGCTCTGGCCTTCGCGGCAGCCCTTGGGCCCGGCATCGAGAACGCCGTCCTCGCCATTTCGATAACCGCCTGGCCGCCCTATGCTCGGCTCGCTCGCGCCGAGACGATGACGATCCGCCGGAGTGACTTTATCCTGGCGACCAGGATGCAGGGAGCCTCGGCGCTTCGTATCATCTGGAGCCACATCGTACCCCTGTGCCTTCCTTCGGTGATCGTGCGTCTGACCCTAGACATGGCAGGGATCATCCTGATTGCCGCCGGCCTCGGCTTTCTTGGTCTTGGCGCGCAGCCGCCGGCACCCGAATGGGGACTGATGGTCTCCAGCGGCCGCAGCTATCTCCTTGATCAATGGTGGGTGGCAACCATACCCGGGATTGCAATCTTCGTGGTCAGCTTTGGATTCAACCTGCTCGGCGACGGGCTCCGCGACGTGTTCGACCCGAAGGGCTTATGAGCGAAGGCCCTCTTCTCACCGTTGAGGATTTGCGTGTGGCCTATCGCGGGCGATCGGGTCCGGTGCCCGCGCTGAGAGGCGTGAGCTTCATCGTCGGTCGCGAGCGCGTGGGCATCGTCGGGGAGTCGGGCTCCGGCAAATCAACGATTGGCCTCACCATTCTTCGTCTTCTGCCGCAAAGCGCTTTGGTTTCGGCGAAACGCCTGTGTTTGCTCGATACCGATCTCATGGCCGCCAGCGAGCGGGCCATGCGGTCGATCCGCGGCCGCCGGATATCGATGGTGCTGCAGGATCCGAAATACTCGCTCAACCCTGTGATAACGGTCGGCCGTCAGATCGCCGAGAGCTATAAGGTCCACAGTGGCGCATCGACCCGCGAAGCCAGGCGCAGGGCGCTCGAAATGCTTGAAGCCGTGCGCATTCGCGACCCGGAGCGGGTCTTTGATCTCTACCCGCATGAGGTCTCCGGCGGCATGGGGCAGCGGGTGATGATCGCCATGATGCTGATTCCGGAGCCCGAACTGCTGATCGCCGACGAGCCGACATCGGCGCTCGACGTAACGGTTCAGGCGCAGCTGCTGGTGCTCATCGACGAACTCATCCGGCGGAGGCGGATGGGACTGATTCTGATCAGCCACAATATCAATCTCGTCGCGTCCTTTTGCGATCGTGTCGTCGTGCTTTACGCTGGGCGGATCATGGAATCGCTCAAAGCATCTGAACTGGCCTTGGCGCGTCATCCCTATACCCAGGGCCTCCTGGCCTGTCGTCCGCTCATCGATCGCGCCCAGCCGGAGCTGCCGCAACTCACGCGTGATCCGTCCTGGCTCGACGCCCCGGACGAAAGTCGCCGAGGCACCGACGCGTGATCGAGGTGCATGAGGCAACGGTCGCTTACGGCGACGGCAGCGGTCGCATCGAGGCGGTGCGCAGCGTTTCGTTCAATGCAGCGGCTGGTGAGATTTTTGGCCTCGTCGGTGAATCCGGCTGCGGCAAGTCCACCTTGCTACGCGCGGTCGCCGGGCTGGCGCCCCTTGCGAAAGGCCATATTGTCTTGGCAGGCCGGGAGGTCGGAATCAGCCGCACACGCCAGGAGCGCCGTCTTGTCCAGATGGTATTCCAGGACCCTTACGGTTCGCTAAATCCGACCCACACGGTGGACAAAATTCTTTCCGAGCCGCTGGCGATCCAGGGCCTCGACGCCATTGATCGGCGCGTGATTCAGGCGTTCCAGGAGGTCGGCCTAGGAGGCCAGCATCGCTACCGCTATCCTCATCAGCTCTCGGGCGGTCAGCGCCAGCGTGTGGCCATTGCTCGGGCGCTGATTACCGAGCCGCGCATCCTGCTTCTCGATGAACCGACGTCGGCCCTCGACCTGTCCGTCCAGGCGGAAATCCTGAATCTCCTTAAGCGGATCGGCCGCGCCCATGGCCTCACCATGCTGATGGTCAGCCATGATCTGGCCGTGATTGCCCATATGTGCACGCGGATCGCCGTAATGTATCAGGGCGAGATCGTTGAGATGCTGGAAGTCCAGCGCCTTCGCCGCGGGGAAGCGGATCATCCCTACACGCGGATGCTCCTCGACGCCAGTCTGGAAAAGACACGCCAAGGCGAAAGCGACACTGAGGAACGTCATCACCGAGCTTGACCCGGTGATCTAGTTCCTTTGCCAGCCTTCATCCTCTGTGCTAAGCGCCGCTGTCGACAAAAGGAGAGTTTGTAAATGACCAAGATCGATGCCCGCCTCAAGGAGCTCGGAATTGAACTGCCGATGCCTGCCACGCCCGTCGCCAACTATGTCGGTTGGGTGCGTACGGGCAATCTCGTTTTCACCTCCGGCCAGGTACCCCTGAAAGACGGAAAATTCGAATATCAGGGAAAGGTCGGCAAGGATTTCAGCACCGAGGAAGCGGCCAAGGCCGCGCGCATCTGCGCCATCAACATTCTCGCCCAGCTAAAGGATGCGTGCGCGGGCAATCTCGATCGCGTGAAGCGCTGCGTGAAGGTTCTGGGCTTCGTCAACGGAATACCGGAGTTTACCGATCAGCCCAAGGTCATCAACGGTGCCTCCGATCTCATCGTCGAGGTGCTGGGCGACAAGGGCAAGCATGCGCGCTCGGCGGTAGGCGCCGGCTCTCTGCCGATCAATGTGGCCGTAGAGGTGGAAGCGATATTCGAGGTCGAATAGCCCCCCGATGCAGCTGCCGAGGGGACACCGCGCCATCGACTGGCTCAGCGCGCGGCCTATCGCCCATCGCGGGCTGCACGATCCGAGGCGGGGTGTCATCGAAAACACGCGCAGCGCCTTCGCCGCGGCCATGGTGTCGAACTACGCCATTGAATGCGACGTTCAGCTTACCGCGGACGGCGAGGCAGTGGTGTTTCATGACGATACGCTCGACCGGCTTGCGCTGGCGCAAGGTCCGCTGATCGCGCGCACGTCTACCGAGCTGAAGTCGATAGGGCTTCGCGGCAGCACCGATCGGATCGAAACCCTTGCCGACCTGCTCGCCCAGGTTCGGGGACGGGTGGCGCTCATTATCGAGCTGAAGAGTGCATGGAACGGAAATGTCGCGCTGGCGCTTCGCGCATTGCAGGTACTGCGATCCTATTCCGGCCCCTGCGCCCTGATGTCCTTCGATCCCGACCTCGTCGAGGCGCTGAGCTGCGAGCCGCACATTCCCCGCGGCATTGTCGCCGAACGCGTGACGCGGTCGTCATGGCAGGCCCTGCCGCTCGCCCGCCGCCTCGAGCTGCGGCATTTGGGCCACTGGCAGCGCACCCTGCCCCATTTCATCTCTTTCGATGCCGCCGGCCTGCCCTGGCCGCCGGTGACGCAGCTGCGTGCAGCCGGTCTTCCGGTCATTACATGGACGGTGCGATCGGAAGATGAAGCAGCGGCCGTTCGGCGTTACTGTGATCAGATCACCTTCGAGGGCTTTCTGCCGTGAGGTTGGCGTGCGGATCAGGGTACTGACCACTTTGCAGGATGTGGAGGCGGAGCACTGGAATGCTCACGCCAATCCGCCTGGGTTGCCCTACAACCCTTTTGTCGACCACGCCTTCCTGCTCGCGCTGGAAACGTCGGGCTCTGCCACGCGCCGGACCGGGTGGCTCGGGCAGCATTTGATTTTGGAAGGTGACGATGGCCGCGTCGCCGGCGCAATGCCCTGCTACCTCAAATCACACAGCCGGGGTGAGTATGTCTTCGACTATGCGTTCGCCGATGCCTATGAGCGCGCCGGCGGACGCTATTACCCGAAGCTTCAGGCGAGCGTGCCGTTCACCCCCGTATCCGGCCCGAGGCTGATGGTTGCACCTGGCGCCGAGGCCGAGGTTCACCGCCGCATGCTCCTCGATGGCGCCATGGAGCTCTGCCGCCAGCGCTCAGCATCCTCACTGCACGTGACCTTTCCCACAACCGCGGAATGGGAGATGCTGGGCCGGGCCGGACTTCTTCAGCGCACGGATACTCAGTTCCACTGGCACAACAGCAACTATCGCAACTTCGATGATTTTCTGAAGCAGCTATCGAGTGCCAAGCGCAAGAATATCCGCAAGGAGCGCAATGCGGTCACGGCCCAGGGCATCGGCTTCGAATGGCTGACGGGCAATGATATCACCGAGGGCCATTGGGACGCTTTTTTCGATTTCTACGTGGACACCGGTTCGCGAAAATGGGGCTCGCCCTATCTGAATCGCAAATTCTTCAGCCTTCTGTCGGCTGCAATGGCGGATCGCATCCTGCTCATCATGTGCCGGCGCAAGGGAAAGCTGATCGCCGGCGCACTCAACTTGATCGGCAGCGACACGCTGTTCGGCCGAAATTGGGGAGCGATCGAGCACCACCCCATGCTTCATTTCGAAGCCTGCTACTATCAGGCGATCGAATTCGCCATCTCCCGCGGGCTGGAATGGGTCGAAGCGGGCGCCCAAGGACCGCACAAACTGGCCCGCGGCTATCTTCCAAAGGCAACCTATTCCGCGCACCATTTCGCCGACACCCGCCTCGCCGCGGCGGTAGCGGAATATCTGGCACATGAGCGCCAGGCCGTTTCGCACGATCAATTTGCTCTCGCCGAACATTCCCCGTTCCGCAACCCTGGAGCTGCCGATGACAGCCTATGACCCTGCCAATATTTTCGCCAAAATTCTCCGCGGCGAGATCCCGTGCCACAAGGTCTATGAAGACGGCGATACTCTGGCCTTCATGGACGTGATGCCGCAGGCGAAGGGCCATGCGCTCGTCGTGCCGAAAAAACCTTCT
>DATFOT010000294.1:0-2869 GCA_035265265.1 Aestuariivirgaceae bacterium
AGCGATCTCGAGACGGTGGTCGAGGCGGCCGGCGTCAAACGATTTCCGCTTTTCGGCATATCACAAGGCTGCGCGATATCAGTCGCCTATGCGGTGCGCCATCCCGAACGAGTTTCCCATTTGATCCTGCTTGGCGGTTTCGCCCTAGGCGCAAGCAAGTGGACGCCGCAGGAGGCTGAAAAACGCAATGCTCTGGTGACCTTGACCAAGCTCGAATGGGGAGCCAACAGCCCGACCATTCGCCAGCTGTTCACAACGGCGATGATGCCCGAGGCCAGCAAGGAGCAAGCCGACTCATTCAATGAATTGCAGCGACGAACGACTTCGGCAGAATGCGCTGCACGCTATCTGAGCGCCACGGCCGAGTTCGACGTGATGGAGCTCCTGAGCAAGGTGGCGGCGCCAACGCTGGTGATGCACGCACGCGGCGATGCGCAGGTACCGATGGAGGCCGGCCGTCAGCTCGCGGCAGGAATCCCCGGTGCGAAATTCATAGCGCTGCAGGGCAATAATCACATTCCTCTGGAGCAGGATCCGGCAACGCAGCGCATCTTCGAAGAGACTAGATTGTTTCTGGCGAGGTAGTTTCCTCCTCCACATCTACTCGTCATGGCCGGACTTGATCCGGCCATCTCGGGCCAGCGCCAGATGCGCGGGTCAAGCCCGCGCATGACGAACTACCGAACTGCAAGGCATGCTGAATAGGATGCCAGTCTACGACAGAATTGCCGGGAGGGTGAGGGTGGTGCGCAGGCCGCCAAGGTTCGCCGAATTCAGCTCAATCTTGCCTGAGTACATGGAGGCTGTTTCAGAAACGATCGACAGGCCGAGGCCCGAACCGGGCTTGGTTTCATCGAGGCGACGGCCGCGTTTCAAAGCCTCGGCGCGGCGGTCGGCGGGAAGGCCCGGGCCATCGTCCTCGACCATGATCTCAAGCCATATGCGGCCATCGGCGCCTGGATCCTTGAGCGGCCGGGCACGCACGGCGATACGCCTTGTCGCCCATTTGAAGGAGTTGTCGAGGAGATTGCCGATCATCTCTTCGAGATCCTGCTGCTCGCCGCGAAACCGCAAGGTCTCCGGCACGTCGATCTCGACGGTGATATCCCTGTCTTGATGAATGCGGCCGAGGGTGCGGGCAATAGCACCCACCACCGTCTTCACGCTGGTCGAGGCGCCGAGACTACGGGCGCGCGCGGCACGGCGCGCACGATCGAGATAGAGGCTGATCTGATCGCGCATCACATGGGCCTGCTCCTTGATCATTTGGGCGAGCGCCCCCTTGTTCGCAGTCCCTTCGTTGGTGAGCACGCTCAAGGGGGTTTTCAGCGCATGGGCGAGATTGCCGACCTGCGTTCTCGCCCGCTCCACGATCTCGGCATTGGCCGTGATCATCAGATTGAGCTCGCGGGCGACGGGCTCGATCTCCTCGGGATAAGCGCCGACGAGCTTGTCGCTCTGGCCCTCGCGAATGGCGTTGAGCTCGTCGCGCAGGGCATTCAGCGGACGCAGGCCGTAACGTACCTGGATAATGACGGAGCCAAGGAAGCCCAGCCCAAGGAAAGCCAGCACCAGAACGAGCGCGTTGGTATAGGCCCAGATCTCTCCCTTCAACTCGTCGAAATTTCCTGCCACGAGGATCGAATATTCCTGGTCCCTGCCCTGAAAGCGATAGCGCTGCTCGATACCGCGAAGCTGCGTGCCCTTGACGTCCTGCAAATAAAAGCGGGCGACACCATCGCTGTCGCGGTCGGCGAGGTCGGCGGCATCGGGCGCCAGCACCTGGTCGAGAAGTGAAGCGGAGACGAGGCGGCCGCCGGCGTTTTCGCCGAGCGGGGTGACCTGCCAATACCAGCCGGAGAGCGGAAGGGAGAAACGGGTGTCGGCGAGAGCGCTCTGCATGGCGAGGCCCTGGCCCTCGCCGGCGATATCGACATTCGACAAGAGGCCGTCGAGAACGGCGTGCAGACGCTCATCGAAGTTTCTCTCGACCGCCGATTTGAACAGGTCGGCGAGGAGAACGCCGGCGGCGACGAAGAGGATGATACTGATTATTGCGGCGGAAGCGGTAAGCCTGAAGGCAAGCGAATTAGGCCGCATTATCCGGCTCGGTAATACAATAGCCCAGACCCCTGATGGTGCGCAGCATGTCGACCCCCAGCTTTTTCCGCAAGCGGCCGACGAACACCTCGATCGTGTTCGAATCGCGATCGAAGTCCTGATCGTAGAGATGCTCGACCAGCTCGGTGCGAGACACGACGCGGCCCTTGTGGAGCATGAGATAGCTGAGCAGGCGGAATTCGAGGGAGGTGAGCTTGACCGCCTTGCCGTCGATCGTCACGCGGGCACTCTTGATGTCTAGCATCAGCGGTCCGCAGCTGATCTCGCTCGAGGCATGGCCGGCGCTGCGGCGGACAAGCGCACGGATTCGCGCCAGCACCTCTTCCATATGAAAGGGCTTGGCCACGTAATCATCCGCGCCGGCATCGAAGCCCGCGACTTTGTCGCTCCAGCGGTCGCGTGCGGTTAGAATCAGAACGGGAGTCTTGCGCCCAGACCGGCGCCATTTTTCGAGCACGCTGACCCCATCCATAATGGGGAGGCCGATATCGAGAACGATGGCATCATAGGGCTCGGTATCGCCGAGGAAATGCCCCTCCTCACCATCCTTGGCGGCATCCACGACGTAGCCCGCGTCGGTGAAGGCCGTGACCAGCTGTCGGTTCAAATCTGGATCGTCCTCGATCACCAGCAATCGCATGTCTCACCCCACTTGCGCGCCTTGTGCGGCTACTCGCCGAGAATCTGGCCCGTGCGGGCATCGACGAGAACGCGCCGGACCTGACCGCCGACACGCATTTTGACAGCA
>DATFOT010000295.1:0-3258 GCA_035265265.1 Aestuariivirgaceae bacterium
ATCTCGGGCTCCGGCAAGGTGCCGGCGAGCGGCGGCAATACACCGGCGCGGACGTGAAAATAGTTGGTCGGGAATTCGAAGTTGAACAGGGTGAATTCCGTTTTCTCGAATTGCGAGGACGCGGGGAGAACGTAATGCGCGAGCTGTGCGGTTTCGGTCATCGCTACGTCGACCACAACGCATAGGTCGAGCGAGCGCAGCGCGCGTTCCACGGCCTCGGTGTTTGCGGCGGTGTTGGCGGGATTGGAACTGTCGACCCAGGCGCAACGCAACCGTTCAGGATGGTCATTGAGCACCGCTTCGGGGAAAATGTTGGGCGGCAACAGGCCCCCAATAATCGCGTCGCCGGTTGGCGCGAATGCCTGGTTCGGAGAATTCCCCCATAGCGGTTGAAGCCAGCTATGCAATTGGTTGGTACCTTCACGGCCGAAATTGCCGGAAAGCATGATCAAGAGCTTTTCGAGATAGGAGTTGAGCGTCGAGTTGATGCCTTGCTGGATGCCAAGCTCGACCCGCACCACCATGGCCTTCGCGGCAGTGATCATCGCGGCGCAACGCTCCAGGTCCGCGATCGAGATATCGGCGGCCGCAGCCCATTCTTCAACGGGGATGTTTAACAGCGCTTGCCTCACCTCCGCGAAGCCGATCGTGTGCTCCTCCATGAAGGCGTGGTCGATCCGGTCGGAACGGACAAGCGTGGCCAGCAGCGCGCCAAGGAGAAACGCGTCCGCGCCGGGACGAACCGCGAGATGCAGATCCGCCATTTCGGCGGTTTCGGTTCGCCGGGGATCAATCACGATCAGCTTGCGCGCGGGATCCTTGCGGATTTGATTGAGATGATCGCGCGCATTGGGGAAGCCGTGCGCGATCCAGGGATTTGCACCGATCACCAGCAGGAGATCGCAATGATGCACGTCCTCGGCGGTGTGGCAGGTCTGGCTGCCGAACATGTGGCCATTGACCCAGAAGTCGCCGGTTTTCTCCTGCGAAAGGGCGTTGAAGACGCTGCGCGAACCCAGCGCGCGCAACAAGCCACTGGCGTAGGCGCCGCCGGCGTGGTTGCCCTGCCCGCCGCCGCCGTAAAGCGCGATACTCTTGCCGCCATACCTGTCGACGATGCCTCGAAGCCGCTCCGCGATTTCTGCGATCGCCACGTCCCACTCGATTTCATCAAAGCCGCCGTCGGAGCGACGGCGCAGCGGGGTCGTGAGCCGATCCCTGTGATGCGCATAATATGGAATCCGGGTCGCTTTGTTGCACAGATAGCCCTGTGATTTCGGGCTCGAACGGTCGCCTCGCACTTTCTCGAGGCGCCCGTCATTCACCCAGACTTCGATCCCGCAATTGATGTAACACAGGTTGCAGGCTGTCTTGAGCCACTTGCCGGCCGTCATGGTGACCTCCCTCGCGTTATGATTTTTTGCAGTGCATCGGCTTTATTGTTCTTCGCTGCGGCTTCCGAATCCGGGCGCCGGCGGTCATGTGGCCGGCAGCAAGAATGCCATCGGAAAGCTTCCCGGCGCCGACCGCACGCGACAGCACCATCGATCCAACCATGGTTGCGATAGCGCCTGTTGCGATTTGCCGGGCCTGTTCAGGCCCTTCATCAGGAAGCAGCTCGACAAAGACGTCGATCATCTCCTCCAGTTTGGAAGCCAATGCCCGCCGCTCGTTCGGACCCGATCTAGCGACATCGACGGCCAGGGTTGGAAGCGCGCAACCCTGCCTGGGATTGTCGCGATGCCGGGGACTGAGATAATCGGCGATCAACGCCTCGAAGCGCTCTCCGTTGGCCTTCCCGTTCGCGAGCTTTTTCCACCGCTCGGTCATTTGGTCCATTGCAAACGCGATCGCCTCGCCAACAAGCGCGGCACGCGAATCGAAATGGTTATAGAAGCCGCCATGCGTCAGACCCGCGAGCTTCATCAGGTCGACAACGCTGACCCCTTCGGCTCCTTTTAGGCGCAAGCCGTAAGAGGCATTTTCCACGATCCGACTGTGGGTTTGACGTCTGTGGCTTTCTGCGTATCGCATCGCTACTCCGAACAAGCTCCTGAGTTGACCGGCCGCACAAACCGTTCCCATGCCCGAGCAATTCTGGAACCGCGCATCCTTGAAGGCGGCGGCAACATTGCATTGCAATGCCTTCCATCTTATATGATTATCGTCATATAACAACAGCGATCAACAGGAGAGTTCGCCATGGCCGCAGCTTCCGATCCCGTCGTCATCCTTTCCGCCGCCCGTACGCCGCTCGGCCGTTTCATGGGCGACTTGTCGCCGTTAAGCGCCCACAAGCTCGGCTCTCACGTTATCGGCGCGGCGCTGGAACGCGCAAAGCTCGCACCGAAACGGATCGACGAGGTATTCATGGGCAACGTGCTGCCGGCCGGACAGGGTCAGGCGCCGGCCCGGCAGGCTGCCCGCGGCGCCAAATTGCCGGACGCCACCGGCGCCACCACCATCAACAAGGTCTGCGGCTCCGGCATGAAGGCCACCATGCTTGCCCACGACATCATCAACGCGGGCTCGGCCTCGATCGTGCTGTCCGGCGGCATGGAGAGCATGAGCAATGCGCCCTATCTGCTGGCCAAGGCGCGTGGCGGTTACCGCGCCGGCCATGACCGGATCATCGACCACATGATGATGGATGGGCTGGAGGACGCCTATGAGACCGGCCGCTCGATGGGCGATTTCGGCGAGGCTACCGCGGAGGCCTATCAATTCACGCGCAAGGACCAGGACGCCTACGCGATGGAGACGCTGACCCGGGCCCGCAAGGCGGTCGAAGGCGGCGCGTTCAAAGCTGAGATCGTTCCGATCACGCTGACCGAAAAGGCCGGGCCGCGGATCGTCGCCAATGACGAGCATCCGCTCAAGGTCGATCCCGCAAAAATCCCCGGCTTGAAAGCCGCGTTCCGCGCCAATGGCACCATCACGCCCGCAGCCTCCTCGGCGAATGCCGACGGCGCTGCGGCGCTCATCCTCGCAAAGCGCTCGCTCGCCGATCGCGACGGACTACCCGTGCTGGCCGAGATCAAGGGCCACGCCACCCACAGTCAGGAGCCGCAATGGTTCACCACGGCGCCGATCCCCGCCATTCGCAAGCTGCTGGACAAGGTCGGCTGGAGCGTCGATGACGTCGATCTGTTCGAGATCAATGAGGCTTTTGCCGTGGTGGCGATGGCGGCGCAGAAGGATCTCGGCATCCCCCGCGAGAAGCTGAACGTCAATGGCGGCGCCTGCGCGCTCGGTCAT
>DATFOT010000296.1:0-5990 GCA_035265265.1 Aestuariivirgaceae bacterium
AGCGATCTCCGCCACCGGCGCGGCACGGCTCGCGTAATACTCCAATATGTCCGACTTGCCGGGCGAAATGACGAAGCAGATTTTCTGCGCACCCGCCCGGATCATCCGCTCCACCAGATATTCGCTGACCGCTTTCGGTCGATCGGCTGCGGCCTCCGATCGTCCGCCGACCGGCAGCAACTCCTTTGAGAATGCCAAGGGTTGAATTCGCGTCCCATTGCCCGCCGCGGGAATAATCCCCCACATTTTATTCTCCTGCTGCCGTGACTTCGCTGACGACTTCCGCAGCTGCCATGACAGGCAGCCTTTCGGGAAGATCCTCCAGCAGAGCGATCAGCTGTCGTGCCCTGTTCTCCGATGTGTGCTCCGCCAATACTCTCGCGCGAGCCGCAAGCGCCACCCGCCGGAGCGGCTCGGGATCGAGATCGAGCGTGGTCAGCGCATCTGCGCTGCCGTGGGCAATGAAGATTTCCTTTCCTGGTTCGAAGAAGCTGTCCAGCCCCGGCCACCAGCCGCTGAGCACCGGAACGCCGCATGCCGCTGCTTCGAAAAGTCGGCCCGCCGGACAATATCCCATCGCCGCCATGTCGCGGCGGGTGATGTTCAGCGTCAGCCGCGAGGAAGAGTAGAAACGCGGATGCTCATGCGGCGGCAGATGTCTCACGAAAAAGATGTTGCGAGCCCACGGGAACACTTGCGGGTAGCACGCACCCGCTAGCACGAAACGCATCATCGGCCTGAGTCGAGCGGGTTCGATAAACAGTTTTTCCAACTGCGCCTGCCGGTCGGCGGCAAATGTGCCGATGTAAGAGAGGTCGGCGCGGAACGCCTCCATCGGAGTCATCGGCCGGTATCCCGCCGGGTCGACATGGCCATAGAGCGGTGCAGTCCGCCGCGCGCCGAGCTTCCGAGACAGTTCTTTTAGGGCCTCGCCCCCGGTATAACTCAGCACCAGATCAAAATCACCAAGGCCCTGGGCCGGCAGATAGGACACCGTCTCGCCGGCCTTGAGCCTTGCCAAGGTTACCGGCGTATCGAGATCATAATAGACCGTAAGCTCCGGTGCCTCGGCAAGCACCAAATCAGAAGCCACTGCGCCGTCTGGACAATAGGAAGTAATGATTGCAACGTCGCTTACGCCGACTTCGGCGCTGGCAGTCTCCGCGATGCTCGCCCAATCGGAATAGAGCAGAAGCCGGGCGCCGTCGCACAGTTCGTGCAAGTCGCGGTTCTCGGCATAGTAGGAAACATCGCGCTCGAAAAACACCACCTCGTGACCGAGGCGCGTGAGAGCATTGATAAGGCCCCGCCACAATGTGGCATGTCCATTGCCCCATGAGGAACTCACCGTCAGCCCGAAGATCGCGAACTTCATGGCTTGCTGCCCGCCAACTTGCCAACCTCCTGTCGGCTGGCCGACTCAAAGGATTTCAGCAGAGACTCAGCAAATCAAACCGCCGCTGATTGGTTCCCTGGAGCTCCATTCGCGTGGATGTGTGCGAGCTCTCTCGCGGTCTGAAATATCATGCGGCAAGCTCGACATGTTTGGCTCCGTGCCCTGCAGGCGAATTGAGCCGAAATTAAGAAAGCCTATTCAAGAGTCGATTGGCCGTCGCTGGGATGTAAACCATGCGAGCCCTAAAAAATATGCGGCTATTCCGCAAAGAAATATCCAACCACCCAGATAGGAAGTCGCATCTTGCCCCTGGCTAATTCCAGAGATGCCGATTATCCCACCGGCAACAGTCATATAGCCGCTGAATCTGTTTCTCTTCTCTTCTTCATTTCCCTCAAAGGCAGGTTCATATTTTCGGACATATATCCGAAATATGGAGCGGACGAAAACAAATGGCACGGTGAAGGCGAAATATATCGCTGGCAGGACGAATAGGACAGTCCCGATTGTCAGCATTTGCCCTATTGTGAGCATTAGGATCCGAAAAGGTCTATGGCTCGCTGTACTCAGCATAAACGCCCGCTGCGGGCAGCTCAATAAGCACAGAATAGACAGCGGGCAGCAAGCTGGCCCTAAGCCCAATAGATACTGCGCTCGCATTTTGAGCGCAGTAATGCATTGGCGCAGTGGCACAGCGGATTGCAGCGCGCATCCGCCAGGCATCTGCTCCAAGCTGAACGTTGAGCAACCAGGTCGTTCATCTGGAATTCATCTAACCTACCGAAATTTAACGGGAAAATCCCAGCTCCGATGCCTATTTTGCTGTTCAGCGGTAACAACAAGGAAAACCACTATGAACAGCTTGGTAAAAAATCTCGCCGTTGCCTCGGCCATATCGCTTATGGCAATCGGCTCCGCTGGTGCGGTAAGCGCCCAGTCGAACGACGATAGTGCTCGTTCCAAAGTCGAAACCCAGTCGAACTGGAAGTTCGACTCCAACCGGCATGAGCGACGTCGTCACAGGGACGGCCGGTTCCGCTTCCACTTTGGCGGCTTCTGGTATCCACAACCCTTTTGGCTTGGCTATGGCTTGGTAAGCCCGCGCCTGAGCTGCGGCGAAGGCCGAGCCATCGTTCGGGATCGCGGCTTCAACCGGGTGCGCGCACTGGAATGCCAAGGCCGGACTTTCACCTACTTGGGTCACCGCCGTGGTGACACATATCGCATCCTGGTGAATTCCCGCACGGGCCGGATCGCCGATATCGATCCTGCTTGAGGAGCTGGAGCAACAATTGGCGAAGCCCGGTCAGCAACGGCCGGGTTTCGTTCCGAATGCCCTCCCTCGATGTATAGAGGCAGAGACATGGATAGGCGGACCTTCATAACTCTGGTAGCTGGCGGTCTGTGCTTCGCAAGTCGCAACGCAGTCTCAGGACAAGCGACCGCCTCCGCGCATGGTTCCAATAGTGCAGAGGAACCCTTCCCTATCTCGTTCGAAGACTACGAAACAGTCGATACCGATTATGTTCCCCGCCTGGTGGATTATGAAACAGGCGAACCGAAGGGCACCATTGTCGTCGACCCTGACAATCGGTTCCTGTATTTGGTGCTCGGGCTTGGACGGGCCAAAAGATACGGCATAGGGGTGGGCCGCGAAGGGTTCGGCTGGGCCGGAACAGCGCTCATAAAGCGCAAGGCCAAGTGGCCGTCCTGGGTCCCACCGGAAGACATGCAGCTCCGCGACAAGCAGGCTGCGAAGTGGCGCAAGGGGATGCCTGGAGGTCCCCAGAATCCGTTAGGCGCTCGTGCTCTCTACTTATACCAAGGTGAAGTCGATACTCTCTATCGGATACATGGAACCAGTGAACCCGAATCCATCGGCCGGGCGGTGTCCTCGGGCTGTATCCGCATGCTGAACCCCGATATCGTTGAGCTGTTCGATCGCGTGCCCCTTGGCACCAAAGTGGTTGTCCTTCCCAGGAAGAGCCCCGCCGCCCGCGAGGCGAATCGAATGGCCTCAGTAAGAAGGCGCACGAAAGCTCAGGTTATGGCCGACGAGTCTCGTGAAGGCGACCGCTCTCGTTTCAGAGAGCGCCGGCAGCGAGAACATACGATCTTTGGATTGTTTGGCTTTCAGGAAGACTAACGAACACAACTGAGCTGAGTTACTGCTTCTTGGGCTTAAGGAAAAGGACGGCGCCAATCAGGCACCAAATCACCAACATGGTCTGAGGCAAATGGGCATAAATCACGGCCAACATCCCTAAACCTCCTCGATCCTCTTCCTGAGATTACCACATCTAGAGCAGCTATAGAATGGTGGGGCTGATCCGCTACCTGTTTTAGACAGTCTGTTCACGGCGGCTTTTGACGTGCCTTCAACCACATCGTTACTTTGAAACTGGTGCCCTGACAGTCGCCGCAACCCGCGTCACGATGGCTGCGCCGCTACCCAAGGTCCGGTGCACCGGGCATTTATTGGCAACTTCAATCAGCCTGTCGGCCAAACCCGCATCAATACCGCCTTCGACGCTAATCACTCGTTCAAAGCGGTCGATCCTTCCCACGTGCCCTTCGATGGCATTGCCGCAATCCTGGCAATGCTCCACTGGCACTTTGCCATGCGTCACGACGATCGTTAGGCGGCCCAGATCAAGCTGCTTGTGCTCGGCGTACAGGCGGAGCGTCATGGATGTACAAGTGCCAAGCGCAATAGCCAGAAAATCATAAGGGTTCGGACCGCTGTCAAGGCCGCCGACAGATGCAGGTTCGTCAGCAAGAAGCCGATGGTGACCTACCGCGATACTGTTCTGGAACTTGCCATTTCCTGTTTCGGCTACGACGATGCTCTCCACCTGAGGGACGCTATTCTGCTGTCTCAGATGATGCTGGTCCTCAACCATGGCGATATCTCCAAATCGTCTGCGTCTACAGAAAGCATACGTAATTTAAGGCCAACGCCACAACTGTTGTGGTTGACGGACAGCTGTTAGTTGACATCGTAGAGAGAGAGCTGCCCTGCTTCACCATTCCTGAAAGGCTCTAGCAAAGCACCGTATCGGCCTCAGCGGCCAAACGGATCAAAACACTGGGCATAGCGAACTCAGCTCGAAAATTTGCAAGCTCGCCTGCCTCGAAGCCTCGGCTCTTGGCGGACATACCGGAAACATAAAACTTCCCGCCACCGGCGACTATGGCCTCGATATGAGTCTTGAGTGCACCAGTTCCAAGTCCAGAGAGATTTTCAATGACCGCTGGCCGCAGCAGCTGCGCGGCATCGCCGGCCAGAAACATGGTCACGTCATGCTTCTCATCGATCGCAGATTTGGCGACGAGAAAGGCTAGAGCCGCCTTTGAAGGGTTCTCAACACCACACGTCACGTGGACGAGGAACTTGGCCATGGAAATATCTCCTTTGATTCAGCGTTGACAGCAGCTTCGCAGAAGCACGGCCGTGTCTACGACGTCTGGGACTCGATCGCCAGCGGCGAGGGATTTGAGGCAAGATACGCCAGCCTGGCTGATAGGCTAGCTGTGCTGAACTTCATCTCTGGATTCCGTTCAGCGGCAGTATCATGGCCCATGAGGAGAGGAATTCATGTCGCAGCTCCCAGGTCGCAGCGGAAGCTGTTGGGTGGCCTCCGCCAAGCCGACTGACTACCCCTCTTTCCAGGGTTCGGCTCATGCAGAGACCGTGGTGGTTGGCGCCGGCATCGTGGGTCTCACCACCGCCTTGCGGCTTTGCGAAGCCGGCCGGCAAGTCATTGTCATCGAAGGGCTTCGGGTCGGAGGCCAGGTGACCGGACGGTCCACGGCCAAGATCACCACCCAGCACTCACTCATCTATCGGCATCTGCTCGACACCTTGGGTCCTGAGCTGGCCCTTGCCTATGCAGAAGCCAATCGCGCTGGTGCCGCTCATATCAGGCACTGGATCGATGCCTATGCCATCGAGTGCGCCCTCGAGAGCAAGTCGGCTTACGCCTATACGAGAGACCCCGGCCGGCGCGGTGACATCCTGGCCGAAGCCAAGGCCGCACGCCAACTTGGCCTCACGGCACATGTTCTCGATCGTCCACCCCTCCCCTTCGAGACGGCCGGCGCGCTCCAGTTTCCCGATCAGGCACAATTCAATCCGGCGAGCTATTTGGTCGGCCTCGCCAAGGCAGTGACCGATCGTGGCGGCCGCATCTTCGAACGCAGCCGCGCAAGGTTCATCGGCGAAGCCAGTCGCTGGCGAATCGTCACGGATGGCGGGACACTGCATGCCGAACATGTTGTGGTGGCCACCAACATTCCGGTGAAGAGCCCGCTCGGCATGGCGAACCGGACTCAGCCGCGAAGCCACGCAATCATGGCATTTCGCGTCGATGATCCGACGGCGGTCGACGGCATGTTCATCAGTATCGACGATCCGGTTCGCTCGTTCAGGATGGGCAGCGATCCCGACGGACCCCTGCTGGTTGTGCTCGGGCAAAAGTTCAATACCGGCCAGGAGGGTGATGTGGCCAGCCGCTTCGTTGAACTCGATCATTGGGCCCGAGCGCACCTTCCCGTCCGCGAAATCGCTTGGCGCTGGTGCAATGAGGATTAT
>DATFOT010000297.1:0-2311 GCA_035265265.1 Aestuariivirgaceae bacterium
GGGCAGCTTTCAGGCTGGGATGAATTTTCATCTCTAACCCATCGATGGAGATCGGGGACAGCCAGGTGAAGAGAACCCACTGGATCATCATTGCCCTTATGGCGGGCCTCGCCGCAGCGGCGCTGCATGCGAGCATCGTCATGCTGACGCCGCTATCGGCCATGCTGTTCTATTTGGCGCCGCTGCCGCTGTTCATCGCCGGACTTAGCTATGGACCGATGACGGCTGCGGTCGGTGCGGCGGCCGGAGCAGCCGCCCTCGCCGGTTTTTGGGGGCCAAAAGCCGGAGTGTTTTTCGTGATCTCGAGCGCTCTTGGGCCGGTCATACTGTGCCGGCTCGCGCTCATCAGCCGGCAGTCATCGGGCGGCCGTCATGAAGGGGAAGCCGTCGACCGCGGCATCGAATGGTATCCCGAAGGACGGCTGATGCTGTGGACCGCGCTCTTCGCGGGCGCGGTGCTTACGCTCGTCATTCTCATAGTGGGACCGGATGCGGAAAGCTTCCGCGCGACGCTCAAGGATCTGACCACTCGCTTCGCCGAGCCGCTGTTGAAGGATTTACCGGAACAGCAGCGGCCGGGTTTCGCCCAGATGATCGATTTGCTCATCTTGCTGGCGCCCGCGGCGAGCGCTGCGGCATGGTTCGCGGCGATGACGATCAACTTGCTTCTGGCCTCACGGCTGGTGGCGCGGCGGGGTATTTCGCTGAGGCCATGGGCGAGCTTCTCATCGCTCGCCTTCCCGCGCAGATCGAGCCTTGCCGTCGCTGCGTTCGGAGCCCTGAGCATGCTGCCCGGCACCGCGGGGCTCATCGGCTCGGTCTATGTCGCGCCGTTCTGCGCGGCATTCGCTCTCCTCGGACTAGCCGTGATCCAACATCTGCTGCGCAATCATCCGGCACGCACCTCTCTCTTGGCCGGTCTCTATGTCGCTCTCGTGCTGCTGAGCTGGCTCGTCGTGCTGCCGCTCGTCGCATTGGGGATCGTCGAGACCGGCTTCAATCTCAGGGCGCGATCGAAGCCCCTGCCCCCCGTCAACCGAAACACGTGAAAATTCGCGAAGGAGACCAATATGGACGTCATTTTATTGCAACGCGTCGAAAAGCTCGGCGCCATGGGCCAAGTGGTTAAGGTGAAGGACGGATTCGCCCGCAATTACCTGCTCCCTCAGGGCAAGGCGCTGAGGGCCACCGTAGCCAACCGGCAAAAATTCGAACGCGACAGGTCTAAGCTCGAAGCGCGCAATGCCGAAATGCGGTCGGGTGCGGAGGGCGAATCCTCGAAGCTGAGCGGAAAGAGTTTCATCATTCTGAGGCAGGCAGGCGAGAGCGGCCAGCTCTACGGCTCGGTAACGACGCGCGATATCGCCGATGCGGCATCGACGGCGGAAGTCAAAGTGCTGCGCACGCATGTGCTGCTCGAGCAGCCGATCAAGAGCATCGGTGTTTACAAGGTGCGCGTCGCCCTTCATCCCGAAGTGGTGAGCGAAGTGCAGGTCAATGTGGCGCGCACGCGCGATGAGGCCGAGGCGCAGGCGCGCGGCGAGATCCTGACCGGCACGATTTCCGAGCGCGAGGAGGCGCGGCTGGCAGCGGAGCAAGTGTTCGAGGTGGAGGCGCTGGCTAAAACCGAGCCGGCACCGGCTGAGGAGTCCGAGGTATCCACCGAAAAATCCGGCAAGGACAAGAAGTAAGTTTCCGCAGGTGCGACCGCCGCGATGGCGAAGGCGCTCCATGCTTATGTCTGTCAGAACTGCGGCGCCCAGGCGGCGAAGTGGGCGGGGCGCTGTGAATCTTGCGGGGCCTGGAACACCATTATCGAAGAGGCAAGCGCGGCTCCGGTGGCAGGCGCGCGCGGGCAGAGCCTGCCCAAGGGCCGCAAGGGCCAGCTTGTCGGGCTGAAAGGCGATCTGCCTCCGCCTCCTCGGCTCACGGTCGGCATCGGGGAACTCGACCGGGTTGCAGGCGGCGGCTTCGTCAGGGGATCGGCGGTGCTCGTTGGCGGCGATCCGGGCATCGGCAAATCGACGCTGCTTTTGCAGGCAATGGCGGAACTGGCGCGCAAGGGGCAGCGGGTGATCTATGTATCCGGCGAGGAAGCCATCGCCCAGGTGCAATTGCGCGCCGAACGGCTGGGACTCGCCGACGCGGCGGTCCTGCTCGCATCGCTCACCAATGTGTCGGACATCATCACCACCCTCAATGAAGAGCCGCAGCCGGCGGCAGTCGTCATCGATTCGATTCAGACGCTGTGGACTCCGGTGATCGAATCGGCGCCCGGCACCGTATCGCAGCTTCGGGCCGGCTCGGAAGC
>DATFOT010000298.1:0-5270 GCA_035265265.1 Aestuariivirgaceae bacterium
TCCCCCTTGTGGGGAGGGGCAAGGGGTGGGGCGCCACCTTCGCTAAGACCCCACCCTGTCCTCGCTTTGCTCGAACATCCCTCCCCACAAGGGGGAGGGAACAGACACCCGCGCATCTGCCGCGTGAAAGAAGATGGCCGGATCAAGTCCGACCATGACGTGGTGGGTGGAAGGGAGAGCCGGACTCCTGCTTTCGCCGGAACGTCTTTTCCTCCTTCGCGCCCGCCGTGATATAGCCTGCCCATGACCACGCTCCTGCTCACCCATCCGCTATGCGTCGAGCATCAGCCGCCCGAGGGCCATCCCGAACGCCCCGAGCGGATCAAGATTGTCGACCGCATCCTCTCGACTCCGAGCTTCGACCCGCTGCTGCGCGAAGAGGCGCCTGTTGCCGGCGAGGCGCAAATCCTTAGCGCCCATGCCGACGAACATTTCCAGCGCCTTCATCAGGCTTCCCCTGATGAGGGCTTGGAGCAGCTCGATCCCGATACGTGGCTGTCGCCCCGGAGTTTTGATGCGGCACTGCGCGCCGCAGGCAGCGCCGTCCGCGCTGTCGATGCCGTCATGCGCCGGGAAGCGGAGAACGCCTTCTGTGCCGTTCGTCCTCCAGGTCATCATGCGGAGTCGCGACGCGCCATGGGCTTCTGCCTGTTCAACAACGCCGCCATAGCCGCTCACCATGCCCGCGCCGCCTATGACGCGGAGCGCGTTGCGGTCGTTGATTTCGACGTGCATCACGGCAACGGAACCCAGGAGATATTCTGGTCCGATCCGGAGCTTTTCTATGGCTCGACGCATCAGATGCCGCTCTATCCCGGCACCGGTGACCGGACCGAGAGGGGAGTGGGTAAT
Organism: Aestuariivirgaceae bacterium; assembly: GCA_035265265.1. Classification (GTDB taxonomy): domain Bacteria; phylum Pseudomonadota; class Alphaproteobacteria; order Rhizobiales; family Aestuariivirgaceae; genus DATBLQ01. The sequence goes on from DATFOT010000298.1 coordinate 853, forward strand.
ATCTTCAACGCGCCCCTGCGCGCCGGCGACGGGTCGCAGCAGTTTCGCGATGCCATGAAGACGCTGATCCTGCCCGCGCTCGATGATTTCGCGCCCGATCTTCTTATCATCTCGGCAGGTTTCGACGCTCATCGCGATGATCCGCTCGCCTCGCTCGAATTGACCGAGGAGGACTTCGTCTGGGCAACGCTTTATCTTATGGATGCAGCCCATCGCCATGCCGACGGCCGCGTTGTCTCGCTCCTCGAAGGCGGCTATGACTTGAAGGCACTGGCTGCCTCCGTGGCCGTTCACGTCCAGGCGCTCATGCGTGGATCGGGCGACGGCGGCCGGCCGCTGCCGGAGGACGATGATTGATGGCCGACGCGAACCACGCCGATATCGCCCAGATGAATTTCGAAACTGCCTTGCGGGAGCTCGAAGCCATTGTCGACAAGCTCGAAGGCGGCAAGATCGATCTCGAGGAATCGATCCTCATCTATGAACGCGGCGAGCATCTGAAAGCCCATTGCGAGAAGATGCTCAAGGATGCCGAGGCACGCATCAAGAAAATAACCTTTCGCGCCGACGGCACGCCTTCCGGAACCGAGCCGCTGAAAGTGGATGAGCAAGGTGGATGAGCATGGCTGCCGCGACACGCGTCTCGACATTTACCTTGTCGAGCGCGGATTCTTCCGAACCCGCGCCCGCGCCCGCGATGCCATCCTGCGCGGCACCGTCGAGGTCGACGGGGTCGGCGTGTCGAAGCCGTCGCGGCAGATAGCGGCCGGCGCGGCCATCGTGATCCGCGATGAGGCTCGAACCTATGTATCGCGCGCCGCCCTGAAGCTAAAACACGCTCTTGACCATTTCGGCATCGATGTCTCGGGCCGGCTCGCCCTTGACATTGGCGCCTCGACCGGCGGCTTTACCCAGCTGCTGCTTGAGCGCGGTGCAAGCCGTGTGATTGCCCTCGATGTCGGTCATGGACAGCTTGCGCCTTCATTGCGCGATGACCCCAGAGTCCAGCTCATGGAAGGATTGAATGCGCGCGACCTTCGCGCAGCCGACCTGCCGGAAAACCCGAACCTCATCGTCTGCGACGTCGGCTTCATATCGCTGAAACTGGCACTCCCGCCCGCCTTGGCGCTTGCCCGTCCCGGCGCTTGCCTCATAGCTCTCATCAAGCCGCAGTTCGAGGCCGGCCGCGAAGCGGTCGCGGGCTCCGGCATCATTCGCGATGCCGCCATCCATCGAAAAATCTGCGATGACATCGCGTGCTGGTTGGCGGTGCTTCCCGAATGGCATGTTATCGGTGTCGTTTCCTCTCCGATCATGGGCGCTGAGGGCAATGCCGAATTCCTCATTGCCGCTGAGAAGCACCGCTGAGAAGCTGGAGATGATTTCGCCCCTCGATCGATGGTCCTTCTTCACCAGGCAGGGTCTGCGTGTCGCCTGGTATATGGGCCATTACTTCGCCACGCAGGATTTCCGCCAAGCCGGCAGGGAAACCCCGCAGTCGCATCCTGACAAGTCTCCGCCGCCGCGGTCGAATTCATTCGATTTGTTCGGCGAGCTCGCGGCGCTGTTTCGCCGTGACCTCGACAATGTGGCGCAAGGGCTTTATCCGATGCCCCGCGATCATGACGGCAGCCTGGCCGAAGTCCTGTCCCTGAGCCGCGCCTTCTTTGCCGATGTTCCGCTCGCCGCCGAGCGCAAAAATGCCGGCGCCGGACGTGAAATCTACGATCCCGGCCTCGCGCGCGAATTCCCGGACTACTTCCTGCAAAACTTTCACTATCAGACCGGCGGATATCTGACCGATGAGTCGGCCCGTCTCTACGATACTCAGGTCGAGGTCTTGTTCTCCGGAACGGCAAACGCCATGCGCCGACAGTGCATCGTGCCGGTCGCCCAATTTTTGCGCGGCCGCGACCAGCGCAATTTCTCGCTTCTCGACGTCGCCTGCGGCACCGGGCGCTTTCTGCGTTTCCTGAAAGAGGCCTTTCCGCGCCTGGCGCTTACGGGGCTCGACCTCTCGCAGCCCTATCTCGATGAGGCCGGCCGCCATTTGGCCCCCTATGCCGCGGTCTTGGAGAAGGGCCAGGCCGAAGCGCTTCCCTTTCCATCATCGAGTTTCGATCTCGTCACTTCGATCTATCTTTTTCACGAGGTTCCCCGTGAGGTGCGCCGGCGGATTGCCGCTGAATTCCTCCGCGTGCTCAAGCCCGGCGGACGTCTGATTTTCATGGATTCGCTTCAACTCGGCGACCGCACCGGTTTCGATGGACTGCTCGAGGCTTTCCCGCGGAATTTTCATGAGCCCTACTTCGGCGACTATCTTCGCGACGATTTGCGCGCTGTCTTCTCGCAAGCGGGCCTGCGGCCAGCGAGCGTGGAAACCTTCTTTCTCTCCAAGCGCATCGTCTGCGAAAAGCTCTAGGGCTCAGACTTGACCATGCCTGACGCGTATATTTTTTCATTCGTCACCCTGACCAAAGTCAGGGTCCAGCTTGGACAGTCTGAGTGTACGAAGCTGGATTCCGGCATTCGCCGGAATGACAATCAGCGGGAAAAGGAACCGTCTCTACCGACCTGCCCGCGATGCCGCAGGAATTGGTCGGCGAGCACGCAGGCCATCATCGCCTCGCCGATCGGCACGGCGCGAATGCCGACGCACGGATCGTGCCTGCCCTTGGTCGAGATCTCCGTCTCCTCGCCCTGAACGGAGATCGTTCGTCGCGGAATGAGGATAGAGGAGGTAGGCTTCACCGCGAAACGCACGATGACGTCCTGTCCGGTGGATATGCCGCCGAGTATGCCTCCCGCATTGTTGGAGAGAAACTTCGGCTCGCCGTCCACCATGCGGATCTCGTCGCCGTTTTCCTCTCCCGATAGCGCCGCTGCCGCGAAGCCTGCGCCGATCTCGACACCTTTCACCGCATTGATGCCCATCATTGCGCCGGCAAGCTCCTGGTCGAGCTTGCCATAGATCGGCGCGCCCCAGCCCGCCGGCAGGCCTGCGGCCACGATCTCGATCACGGCGCCACAGGATGAACCCTTCTTGCGGATGTCATCCAGAAAGTTTTCAAACACCGCCACCGCCTCGGCATCGGGCGTGAAGAACGGATTGGCATCGACCTGGTCCCAATCCCAATTTTGCCGGTTGATCCTGTGCGGTCCCATCTGCACCAGGGCTCCGCGAATGATTACCTGGGGAATGATCTTCCGGGCAATCGCACCGGCAGCGACCCGGCTTGCCGTTTCTCGCGCCGACGAACGCCCGCCGCCGCGATAGTCTCGAAATTCGTATTTCGCGTTATAGGTGAAGTCCGCATGCCCCGGACGAAACTTGTCGCGGATGTCGGTGTAATCCTTCGAGCGCTGATCCAAATTCTCTATCAGCAGGCAGATTGGCGTTCCGGTCGTGACCGGCCCGCCCGTGCGCTCATCTTCGAACACGCCGGAAACTATCTTCACCTCGTCGGGTTCGCGCCGCTGGGTTGTGAAGCGTGACTGGCCGGGCTTCCGGCGATCGAGAAAGAGTTGGATGTCCTGCGGAATGAGGGGAATGCCCGGCGGACATCCATCGACCACGCATCCGATCGCCGGCCCATGGCTTTCTCCGAAAGTCGTGACTCGGAACATGTGACCGAAACTATTGTAGGACATTGCCGCCTCGCTGCTCTCTCTTAAGGAGCGGCTGCGGCGACGTCAACGCCGCGAGGTTCACGAAGGCGAGCTGACCACCGAGATGTCCGGCGCATCGGGATGCTTCATGCCGACGATGTGATAGCCGCAGTCGACATGCAGATTCTCTCCCGTGACCGCTCGGCCAAGGTCGGAAAGTAGGAACAGCGCGGCGTCGCCGACTTCATCGGTGGTTACATTGCGCCTGAGCGGCGCATTGAGCTCGCACCATTTCAGGAGATAGCGGAAATCCCCGACCCCTGACGCCGCCAGCGTCTTGATGGGCCCGGCCGATATGGCGTTCACGCGTATGTTCGCCCTGCCGAGATCGGCGGCGAGATAGCGCACGCTCGCTTCCAGCGCCGCCTTTGCGACACCCATCACGTTATAATGCGGCACCCATTTTTCGGCCCCGTAATAGGTCAGCGTGACGAGCGATCCGCCATTCGGCATGAGCTTCTCTGCCCGCTGCGCGACGGCGGTGAAGCTGTAGCTCGAGATAGCCAGCGTCCTGGCGAAATTGTCGGGCGTCGTTTCGAGATAGCGTCCCGACAGCTGTTCCTTGTCGGAGAAGGCGATCGCATGAACGAGGAAATCGAGCGTGCCCCAGCTCTTGCCGATCTCCTCGAACGCCTGATCGATCGAGCCGGCATCGGTGACATCGCAGGGGATGACGAGCTTGCAGCCGGCCTCCGCCGCCAGTGGGTCGACCCGCTTCTTCAGCGCGTCTCCCTGATAGGTCAAGGCCA
>DATFOT010000299.1:0-4205 GCA_035265265.1 Aestuariivirgaceae bacterium
GATCCCGGTGTCGCCGATTTCGAGGCTAGCCACCTTGCTCTCAAGAAACACAATTCCCTTCCGCTCTGCCTGGATTCGAAGAATGGTGCTGAGTTCTTCGAGAGGAATGTTCCAGCCAAAGGCGTCATGTCCGAGTTCATCGGCGGAAAATGTCAGGCGTGGAGCGGCGAAATAACCTCCGCTGTCGTCGACGAGCGTCAATTTTCGAAGCGGCTGTGCGGTGCCGGAAAACGGGTGAGGCCAAAGGCCTAGGTTGCGGAGGAGGCGAATGGAAGGCTGCATTAGGGCGACGGTTCGAGCATCTTTTGCGGGCGATGGACCTGCGACGGCGACGCTGACGCCGGCCATCGCCAGGAGAATGGCACAGGCAAGGCCCACGGGCCCACCTCCAGCGACTGCAACTTCGCATCGATGGTTTGGCCCCGGCATGATGGTCTGTTAGGCTCCCTCTCCAATGAGTTTGACATCCGAGCCTATAGGCTATTTGCGCAGAATTACCAGTCGCCCCGCGCTGCTCCTTTGGGTGCTGACGAGCAGTGCGTTCTTGGCGCTGGTGTTGAGCCTCCACACTCAATGGGCGGACAATTCAGGGCAGGGCTGGATTGCTGTTCTCGGCCGCCTTTGTGGTCCCGGCAAAGGCGTTGCCGGAATGCGAGAGTGGATAGCGGTCGCGGTGCTCTGGCACGCGATGACCCTTGCCATGATGCTCCCGGTGGCCACCCCGATGCTATCCGCCTACCTCGACATCGCCGATGCTGCTCGATCAAAGGGCCTGACCGTGGTTGCCGCCTCATATTTGGCAGCGGGCTACTGCGCTGTTTGGCTGGCGTTCTCCAGTGCGGCAGTGGTTTTGCAGCTGTTGATCGATCAGTCGCCTGGAGCGTTTTTGGCCGATAGGCGGGTAGCAGCAGCTGTGCTGCTTCTGGCAGGAGCATATCAATTCGCGCCGTTCAAACATGCATGCTTGAAAAAATGCCGCGCTCCTATGCCTTATTTTCTCGCTCGCTGGTCGGAGCGCCGGGAAGAGGTTTTCCGCATGGGCCTGGAACAGGGCCTGCTGTGTCTTGGCTGCTGCTTTGCACTGATGCTGCTGATGATGGTGGCAGGCGTCATGAATGTGATTTGGATGGCGGGTCTAACCGCGCTCGTCCTCCTCGAAAAGACGCTGCCGCAGCCCCAATCCGTGGTTTATGGTTCCGGCGCCGGACTAATCGCAGCCGGGCTATTGCTTTTGACTGGGGGATGACGAATGGCGGCTATTGAACAATGGCACATCAAGGGCGAGCTGATGCTATCCTGCAGCTGCGCGGTGTTCTGCCCATGCGTGCTCTCGCTTGGAAAACATCTACCGACCGAAAGCCAGTGCCAGACCTGGGCTGGGATCAGGATCGATGATGGCCGCTACGGCGAGACGGCGCTCTCTGGTGTCAATCTTGGCGTCATGATCGAGATTCCGGGCCTCATGAGCCGCGGAAACTGGCAGGCCGGAGTCTTCGTTGATGACAAAGCCTCGATCTATCAAGTGAAGGCTCTAACCCGCATCATGTCCGGTCAGGCCCGCGGTTCCACCCATCTTCTATCGATCCTGGTGGGCCGGTTTCTCGGTGTCTGGCAGGAAGAGGTGAATTACGAAGTCGATGGCGACATACGCCGTTTTTCAATTCCGAAAATTATCGAGGGCGAGATCAGGCCCATTGCCGGGAAGGAGACGGGCAAACATACGACGATTGAGAACAGTCAATATTGGATTGGACCCCAGATCATCGTCTCCCAGGCCATCAAGAGTCGCTTCAGGCACCAAGGGCGCAACTGGGACTTTCAGGGCCGTTCGGCCGAAATCTGCTCCCTCGATTGGAAAGGACCTTAAACCGCGACCGGCGCCATCGACGGCCTGGCGGAAAACCGGCCGAACCACTCTGCAAGCCTCTGGTTGCTGTCCCGCCAGCCGAGGTCGCCATGCCGGAAGTCTAAATAGGCGAGGGTCGCAGCCACGGCAATGCTGCCAAGGGTCACCTCCTTCAGTTCGGTGATCCAGTGCTCTTCAAGATCCTTGCAGGCCGCTGTCAGCCTCTGACGATTCCTGTCGATGAGTTCACGCCATCGCAGGGTCTCCGGCCGGCTAGCCGTCTCATAGCGCAGCGCCACTGCGGTATCGGCCATGCCTTGACCCAGTGCCTGAAGAGTGAGGATGCGAAACCGCTTGACCGGCTCGTCCGGCAGCACCGATGTATTGCCGGCGCGATGTGCGATGTATTCGCATATCACCCGCGAATCGTGCATCGGGTGTCCGTGATCGGTTATGAGAGTTGGTATGCGTCCAAGCGGATTGTGCCTGACGACCTCTTCATTGGCGCTGATGACCGAAAGGCCCTCCACGGCAACGATGTCCAGGCTCTTCAGACCCACTTCGCGCGCGGTGATGACGCACATGCGGGCGAAGGGCGAAATGGGGTTGTATAGAAGCTTCATGGCGCCGATGAGTAGGGTTTCAGCGCAAAACTAGCTCAACGGCTACGGCGAGGAAAGTGCCGCGGGCGACGAAAATTCAACGCCGTAAGACTGAATTCTTCCGGCGTTGCTGATAATAGGGAAACGTCTAATTGCGGGCGCCGGGCTGCGACACCACGCGCAGATAGGGCTTTAGGGCCTTCCAGCCTTTGGGGAACTTCTCCTTGGCCGCCTCATCGGATACTGATGCCAGTATGATGACGTCTTCACCCTGTTTCCAGTTTGCCGGCGTTGCCACGGAGTGATTGGCGGTGAGCTGCAGGGAATCGATGACCCTCAGGATTTCCTCGAAATTGCGCCCAGTGGTCATCGGGTAGGTCAGTACCATTTTGATTTTCTTGTCCGGACCTATGATGAGCACATTGCGGACCGTCGCGTTGTCCGCCGCCGTGCGACCCTTGGCATCGCCTGAGGCATTGGGGTGAATCATTCCGTAAAGCTTGGCCACCTTCAAATCGCTGTCGCCAATCATGGGATAATTCACCGCCCCGCCGGTGGTTTCTTGGATGTCTTTTTTCCAGCGTTGATGATCCTCGACGGAATCGATTGAGATGCCGAGCAATTTGACGCCCCGCTGGTCGAATTCATGCTTCATCCGAGCCATGGCGCCGAGCTCGGTCGTGCAAACTGGGGTGAAATCCTTTGGATGGGAAAAAAATACAACCCACGACCCATCAATATAGTCATGGAACCTGATGCGTCCTTCGGTGGTGTCCGCCTCGAAATCGGGGGCGACGTCTCCAAGTTGCAATGCCATGGGAAGCCTCCTGCTTTTCTGATGATGGCTTTTTATAAGCCAGACTTATGTTCGGAATAAAGAACATATTATGCACGAAGACGTGACCAGTGGTAGCCGGAGGAACTATTCGGTCGGAACGCACGTTTGCTGCTCAAAGTGAATAGGTCATCTTTCGACAACAGCTATGACGGCCAGCGCCACCGTTGCAACAGCCCCTTATAGCTAGAGGGACTGACAAGCGAAGAGGCGCAAGGAGCCCGCAATCCCTCAATTTTTCGGGAATGGATTGGCGGGCTCCTTACGTCTTGATGCGCTGCCCTTTTGGGTCATAGAAAGGCTGGAACTGCAGCTTGGCCGAAAACCGCCGCCAGGCGAGTTCAACTTCCCACTTGCCGGCGCCCGTCCAATCGATGTCGATGCCCTCAGCATGGTGGACGTAGCCCAGTCCCAACGATTTGTTGATCCGGTGTCCCCATGCGCCCGAGGTCGTGGAGCCGACGAGCTTGCCGTCGCGGTAAATCGGCTCCTCGTGGTAGATGAGCGGTGCAGCATCGCTGTCGTCCTCGAGCGACAGGGCCACCATGCGTTTTTGCGGAAGAAGATTTCTCTTCCGCTGCCGTTCCAGCGCATTTTTGCCGATGAAGCCGCCCTTCTTCTCATAGGCAACTGCGAAACCGAGACCGGCTTCCAACGGCGTATCCTCTTCGGCGATGTCATGGCCCCAGTGCCGGTAGGCCTTCTCCATCCGGCAATTGTTCATTGTGTGCATGCCCGCAGCCGAGAGTCCGAACTCCTGGCCCTTTTCCAGCAGGACCTCCAGAACATGGGCGGAAAATTCGGCGGGAATATAGAGCTCCCATCCCAGCTCCCCCACATAGGTGATCCGGCTGGCTCGAACCCGTGCATAGCCGATCTCGATCTCGCGCGAGCGGCCAAAGGGAAAGGCCGCGTTTGAGAG
>DATFOT010000300.1:0-2485 GCA_035265265.1 Aestuariivirgaceae bacterium
TTCATGACCGGCATTTCGCTTTCGATCCTTGTAGGCCAGATCGGCCGCTTCACAGGCTTGAAAATCGAATCGGATGGACTGTTGCGGCCCATAATCGAATTGACAGCCAAGGTTTCATTAATTCACTGGCCTTCCGTGGTGCTCGGAAGCGCGATGCTGTTTCTGCTGCTGGCCCATACACGGATGCGCAAGCTGCTGCCGGTGCCCGGTCCCGTGCTGGTCGTCGTTCTTTCAGTCGTTCTGTCCGTCATGTTCGATTTCGCCGGCCACGGCATTCGCGTCGTAGGCGACATTCCCGGCAAATTGCCATCACTGGCTTTGCCATGGCCGCTTGGGGTTTCCCTTGACACGCTGATCGTCGACGCGTTGGCGGTCTGGCTCGTAAGTTTCAGTTCAGGCATCGTTACGGCGCGCGCTTTCGGTGCTCAGGGCCACTATCGTGTCGATGCCAGCCGTGAGCTAACCGGTTTCGCTGCCGCCAATGTGGCATCGGGGCTGTTTGGTGGCTTTCCGGTCACCTCCTCGGACTCCCGCACCGCGATCAATCTCTCGGTAGGGGGAAAGACCCAATTGGCTGGCCTTGCCTCGGCCGCGGCGCTTGTCGCTATCTTGCTCTACCTCAACCCGCTGCTGCGCCTTCTTCCAGCGCCAGCGCTCGGAGCAATCCTGGCCGCAGCGGCGATTGGCCTGATGGACTTTAACGGCCTCGCCAAACTTTGGAACGTGAGTCGAAATGAGTTCGTTTTCGCAATTATTGGACTGATAGGGCCGCTGGTATTCGGTGTGCTCACCGGCATAGTAATCGCTGTTGGAGCCACCTTGGCTTATCTGCTCTATCAGGGGATGCGGCCGCGTCTGGCAATGATGGGGCGGGCAAAAGGTCGGCCTGGGTTTTACAAATTGCATCGAGTTAAGGGTTCCGCACCGGTACCTGGTCTCGCCATCTGTCTCGTGGAAGACAGCTTGCTGTTTTTCAGCACCGACCATGTGAAGGAGCAAATTGAGTCTGCGGCAGAAAAGCTGCCCCCCGAGACGCGATGGTTTGTTCTCGACGCAAGCTCCATTCCGCGTGTTGACGTAACCGCCGCCATGGCTCTCATCGAAATCGCACAGGATCTGGCAAGGCGCGGACTTAAACTGGGGATCGCTGAACTGCATAGCGAACCGCTAGCGGTGCTGACCGCGGCTGGGGTCGTCGATGTCATCGGAAAGAAGATGGTGTTTGCTAGCCTCGACGACATGCTGCTGGCATTCAACGGTCAGTAAGCGGGCCCTAAGTCCAATGGATTTGGCTAAGTATCTAATGGCATGTTCTTTGACCGACCACGACAGCTTGGCGGCGGTCTCTCTTGCCCAGATCGTCGAAAAAAGTGGGCTTTGAATGGATTTCTCCGTAATCGACGTGGAGTTGGTGACGAAGCTGCTTCTGCTCCTGCTAATCGGCATGGGCCCTAAGATCGCTTTGGTGCCGTTTCTCGAGAAGACCAAGCACTTTGATGCAAAAACGCAGCGGGCGGTGGGCCGGCGGATGGTTTGGACCGCAGTCGTCACGGCAATTATCCTGTTCGCCACCGGCGCGTTTCTCATGCGTCTCCTCCATATCACCGGCGGCGCCGTAGCTGTTGCCGGCGCGATTATCCTTGCGCTCCTCGCCATCAATATGGTGTCCGGATCACCGAAGGAAGTTGAAGTAGAAGCAGCGGTCCAACAGGATCCGAGACAAATCGCGGTCTATCCTCTCGCAATACCCTATATGTTGAACCCCGTAGGCATTACGGTGCTCATCATTGCCTCGAGCGAGGTCGTCTCGATCGCGAGCATTGGACTGGTGCTGGGGCTTGTGTTGCTGGTAGGAGCGTTTGACTATCTGATCTTTGCCAATATCGACAAATTGTCGAAGCGCATGAACCCTGTGACCCTAATTATCTCTGAAGTTGTGTTCGGGATTTTATTGACCGCGGTTGCCGTCCAGCTGATGGTCTTCGGACTGGGTTCACTCGGGATCATTGCGGTGGCCGGTCACGGCTGATGACAAACAAAGAGCGTCGTCAACCTGGCTGTGATTATTTGAGCGTTGCTGGCCGATCAGGTGCTCGCAGTGCCATGACCAGACTGAGGGCGCCTATCGTATAAAGGCTCGCCAAGGCGATCTTTAGGATGCGCACTGAAAAGAGCTCCTCGGAGCTACCGAACAGCGGCGCTATGCCCAGGCCCAGTATCAACAGAAACGTTCCAAAGGCTATCGCGAAGATCGGGGCGCGGTTCTCTCCCCAAGCGATGCGACTGCCGAACGCAAGGCTCGCAGCAAGTATCGTAAGCAAGAACAGAATAAAATTGTAACCGGAAAGAATTAGAAACTGATGGATGAGCACGGCGATGATCCCACCAAGTACGTTGCCGCCCAGCATGCCGAGCGCCATGCGGCCGCTCACATTGGGCTCAATTGCACGCAGGAGGCTTAGCATTGTCATCAGAATAACAATGT
>DATFOT010000301.1:0-4490 GCA_035265265.1 Aestuariivirgaceae bacterium
TTCGGCGAAGTAGCGTGCCATGAAAATCGCCACGCCCTGGTAATATCGCTGGCGCTGGTCGCGCGTGAGGCGCGATTCATACTGGCCGAGCGAATAAATCGCGATTGTTTCGACATCGGCATGCCGCTGGATCGGCGGCAGAAATGCCGAGATCGTTCCCTGCTTGTGCGCCGCGAACAGGTCGGAGGTGACCTTCCTGATATAGCTGACCGAAGGATCTTCGCCGCTCACCGCATGTCCCGGCATTGCCGGCAGCGCGGTTGCGAGAACGACCAAGGCGCAGAGCTTCACCAGGAATCGGCGGCCGATCGAGAATTCAATGTTACGCATGGTCATCGAATGACGCTCGTTGTTGTCGGGGGAAGCCCGTCAGGCATTCTTGCGCAAATAGTCGAGCAGCGCTTCAAAATCACCCTTGTTCTGTTTCAGAACCGAGGTGAACTTATCGCGCATCTGCAGTGAAAGCCAGATTCCGCGGACGTTCACGTCGTTTACGCGGAAACCGCTGCCGACATTGACGACCCGCCATTTGACTGGAGAGCTGGTGCCGCCCTCATAACGAATGGAGCTGTCGACGATGATGGCCTTGCCCTGCGGTTTCGACGATTTGATGTCGAACCCCGAGCCGGCGAAATCTTCTATGTAGTAGGTAAACAGCCCGGCCGTGTAGCGCACGACGAGATCGTAATACTTGCCGCGCAATGCGGAGGGGAATTCTTTCTGGTAGTTGCCCAGCGAGAACATGGCGATGGACCGAATGTCCGAATGCCGCTGCAGCAGCGAGACGAATCGCGATTGCAAGGGGCCTCCTCTCACGCCGCTGTTGGCCAGCGCCAGAACATCCTTGGCAATTCCTTGCACATATTTTTCCGGCCCGGTTGCGGCTCGCGCCAGGCGTGCCGGAAGAGCTGCCCCGGACATGAGCAGCGCAGTCAGTAGAAATCTCCGGCGAGTGAACGGCGGGGAACAATTAATAGTCATGAAGCTGCACCTCGAAACTACCTGGAGGCGCCCCGGAATGTCACATTGTCTGTGATCCGCCCCCAAAGCGGACCTCTTAGCAGATCATTTGCGGTTTTTGAAGCCGCCGGCGCTCGGTCTTCCCCGCGATTTTCAAGCTGCCGTTCAGGCATGCCTGAAGCCCCGGGCGAGACCGTTGGCCCATCCCCGAATCCTGGTTTCTTTTACATAAAGATATGTTTATATCTGTATGTAGTCCTGGCTGTTCAACTCAGGTCGTGACCATGGATGCGCTTTTGCGGGGTTTGCGGGCGGTCGGCGAGGGCAGCCGTCTCAGGCTGCTGCATCTGCTTGCGCAAGGTGAGCTGAATGTCACTGAGCTCACGCAGATTCTGGGCCAAAGCCAGCCGCGGATCAGCCGTCACTTGAAGCTCATGTGCGATGCCGGCCTGCTCGATCGCTATCGCGAAGGCAGCTGGGTGCTGTTCAGGCTGAAGGATTCAGGCCCCGGCGCCAGCCTGGCCCGCACCGTGGTCGGCCTCTTGCCCAGCGACGGACCCCAGCTGCAGCGCGATGCCGAACAGCTCAAGGCCGTTCGCGAGACCCGCTCGGAGGAGGCTCAGCGCTATTTCAAGGCCAATGCCGCCAACTGGCACGAAGTGCGGGCGCTCCATGTCAGCGAGCAGGAGGTGGAGGCGGCGTGGCTCAAGCTGATCGGCGAGGGAAGCATAGGCACTCTCGTCGACCTCGGCACCGGCACCGGCCGCGTTCTCGAACTCCTGGCGCCGCGCGCCGCGCATGCCATCGGCATCGATGCCAACCGCGACATGCTGGCGATCGCGCCTGCCAACATGCAGAAGGCCGAGCTCGGCAACGTTAAGGTTCGCCACGGCGACGTCAACGCGCTGGCTCTTCCCGAAAGCTCAGCCGACCTCGTGACCATCCATCAGGTGCTGCACTATCTCGACGATCCGGCCCGCGCCCTCGCCGAGGCGGCCCGCATACTGAAGCCCGGCGGGCGGCTGCTCGTTGTCGACTTTGCGCCCCATGATCTGGAGTTCCTGCGCGAGGAGCATGCCCATCGCCGCCTTGGCATCGCGGCCGATCACATGTCAGGCTGGCTGCAGCGCGCCGGCCTCGAGCTTGCGCATTTCAGCACGCTCAAGCCACCGAAACGGACCGGCAAAATCGGGCTGACGGTGTCGCTGTGGCTGGCGGTCAAGATCGACGACGGCACCAACAAAAAGCGAGCGCGAGATGGCTGACACGGCCGCAGCAGCCGGCAGAAACGACTTGGATATCGAAGTATCTTTCGAGTTCTTTCCGCCTAAATCGGAGGATGCCGACCAAATGTTCTGGCGGACCGTCAGCCGCCTTGAAAGCATCAGGCCCGCCTTCGTGTCGGTGACCTATGGAGCAGGCGGCTCCACGCGCGAGAGGTCTCTCGACACCGTGCGCAAGCTCGCTCGGACCACCAAGCTCAAGCCCGCCGCCCATCTGACCTGCGTCGATGCGTCCAAAGCCGACGTGAACGACGTCGCCCGCCGTTTCGCGGAAGCTGGCGTGAAGCACATTGTGGCTCTGAGGGGCGACCCGCCCCAAGGCGTCGGCAAGAAATTTCAGCCGCATCCGTCGGGCTACGGCAATGCGGCGGATCTGATCGGCGGCATCCGGAGCATCGGCGACTTCGAGATTTCGGTCGCCGCTTATCCGGAGAAGCACCCCGAGTCGTTCACCCTCGAGGTCGACCTCGCCATGCTTGCGGCAAAGGTCGACAACGGCGCCACTCGCGCGCTCACCCAGTTTTTTTTCGACAACAGCGCCTATCTGCGCTTCCTGGACCGCGCGCGGGCGCGCGGCATCAACATCCCCATTGTCCCTGGCATTCTTCCGGTCACGCATATCGGCCGGGTGAAGGAGTTTGCTTTCCGCTGCGGGGCAGCCATACCCTCCGCTTTCGCCCGCCGGTTCGACGGCCTCGAGAACGACCCCGAGATGGCGAAGCTCGTCGCCGTGGCCTCCGCGGCAGAGCAGGTCGATGCGCTCCGCCGGGAAGGCGTGCGGCAGTTTCACTTTTATACGCTCAACCGCTCGGACCTGGTTTATGCCATCTGCCGGGTACTCGGCCTGGGAGCGGAAGCAGGCGAGCTGGATCCAAACCGAATACAAGCGTCGATTTGAAGCGAAAATGACCGCCTGAATTATTGATCATCGCCGCTGCCTTCGATCTCTCGAATAAGACTTTCATATGCAACCACGGCATTGGAAGCTTTACCGATGGTTTCAAGCACGCGCTTGGTAAGCGGGTGTTCCACAGGCTCGGCGCGCGATTGGTCGATCAGGCGTTCTTGCTCCCTGACAAGAGGCGTAACGAGCTCAACATACTGCCGAGCGAGCGCCAAAAGTTTATCACGGGGAAAATCCAGGAGAATCCCATCGGTTTGTGAAGGGATCAACGAAAAGAACAACTACGGGTTCCCCGGCCGATGAGCTTGTCAGGAAGATTTCGGCAATCACCCGGGGCGCTGGCTAGTTGCAAGCTTCGAGCTGCAATTCCTTGCATTTTGCCGCCTTCTCCTGAGCCTTCGCGAGCCTCCATTCCACGGCGAGCTTCTGTGCCCGCGCCATCTGCTCTGGAGTCATTTTCGTAGAAATATCATCGCGATCTTTGGCGGCAGCCAATTCGCCCGCCGCAGCCGCAAGGCTCAGCCACTTATAGGCCTGGACATGGTCCTGCGGTACACCCCGGCCTTTCTCATACATGACTCCGAGATTCTTCTGGGCAGCCAAAACTCCCTGTTCCGCCGCGAGCTCATACCATCTCACTGCCTGCCAGTCGTTCTGCGGCACGCCCCTCCCTTCATCGTAAATCAGCGCGAGAGTGACTTGGGCAGTGGCATCACCTTGTTGGGCGGCCAGCCGATACCACTTCATCGCTCTACTATGATGCCGCGGCACACCGAAGCCCTGATCGTACATAAGCGCGAGTTTCAGCTGAGCAGGTGCATGGCCGCGCCCCGCCGCATAGCGATACCACTTCAAGGCTTTGGTAGCGTCCCGTTGCACACCTTGGGCTTCAGCGTACATCACCGCGAGATTATATTGAGCTGCGGCGTGGTCGTCTTCGGCCAATTGCTTCCATAAATGCAGTGCTGTCGCATAATCGCCGCGCCTGTGGGCAGCCAAACCGTCCTCGAATTGTCCCGCTGTCAGTGGCTCAGCGACCAGAAACGAGGCCACAAAAAACGCGGTCATCAAAGATTTGCGGCTGTGTCTCATAGAGCAAGCTCCAATAAGCCCCCTTACAGTATTTACCTGGCGTGGATTGAGCGCCCTTTTGATCCTATCATCGCTTGGTTGGGGCCGCTAATGAGTCCATGCCCTAGCCCCAGAGTTCGGGTGGCGGGGGATGTATCAGGCTGCCTTCGTAGCTGATACCCGGCGACCGGTCGGCTGAAAGCAGCAATGGTCCGTCGAGATCGACGAATTCGGCGCTTTGAGCCAGCAGATGGGCCGGCGCCATGGAAAGA
>DATFOT010000302.1:0-6682 GCA_035265265.1 Aestuariivirgaceae bacterium
GAGGGGCAACGGGCGAAGCGAACCGCAGCTCTTTTCCGAGCATGGGAAACTCCCTCAGCGCAGCGCTGGTCGGCGCCGTCCCTGGACGTTTCGCCTTCTCGCCTGGGGCGTCATGCTATGCCTTTGGGGCCTCATCGCACTTGCGGGCCTCACCGCCTATGTCTGGTTCTCACTCGATCAGCAGGGGCTCTTTAAAATTCCCGAGCGCGAGCCTGGAATGATTCTTCTGGCCGCCAACGGCGAGGTGATCGCTGAACGCGGCACGTTCTTCGGCGACGAGGTCCGGCTCGACGAGCTCCCTGTCTATGTTCCCCAGGCCGTAATCGCGATCGAGGATCGGCGCTTCTATTCCCATTTCGGCATAGACCCGATCGGCCTCGGGCGCGCCGCGCTTAGCAATTTTCGCGCCGGCCGCATTGTCCAAGGCGGCTCGACCATCACTCAGCAGCTTGCAAAAAATCTCTTTCTCAAGCCGGAGCGAACCATGCAGCGCAAATTGCAGGAGCTCGTCCTGGCCATCTGGCTTGAGGGCAAATACTCCAAAGACGATATCCTCCAGCTTTATCTCAATCGCGTCTATTATGGTGCCGGCGCCACCGGCATTGATAAGGCGGCACAAAAATACTTCCGTAAATCCGCGCGCGATGTGAATATTCCCGAGGCGGCCATCCTCGCCGCTGTGCTCAAGGCTCCCGCCACCTACAACCCGATCCATCATCCAGATGCCGCCCGCGCCCGCGCCGGCGTGGTGATCCAAGATATGGTTTCAGCCGGCTTCATTACGGCCGAGGACGCCGATCAGGCGATCAGCAAGCCCGCCGCAGTCAAGCCCGTTCAATATGTATCCGCGACCCAGTACATCGTCGACTGGATTTCCGAGCAGCTTCCCGATCTGATCGGCACGCTCGATCAGTCGATCATTGTCGAAACCACGATCGATCAGAACCTCCAGGCGATTGCCGAAAAATCCGTGCGCCGCCGCATCAATACCGACGGCGCGAAGGTGAAGGTGAGCCAGGGAGCCGCCGTGACTCTGGATATGCGCGGCGCCGTCCTCGCCATGGTGGGGGGAAAGTCCTATATCCGCAGCCAGTTCAACCGCGCCGTCAGGGCAAAGCGTCAGCCGGGGTCGTCCTTCAAGCCTTTCGTTTATCTGGCCGCTCTCGACCGGGGGCTGACCCCGGACACCGTTCGGGTCGACGAGCCGGTGCGCATCGGCGACTGGGAGCCTGAAAATTACAAGCGCAAATATCTTGGCCGGGTGACGCTTAAGCAGGCTCTGGCGCTGTCGCTCAATACCGTCGCTGCCAAGCTTGCCGTGGAAGTCGGGCCTGAGAACGTGATCACCACCGCCCACCGCCTCGGCATCAACTCAGAGCTTGTCACCAACGCTTCGATCGCACTCGGCACCTCTGAGGTCACACTGCTCGAAATGACCGCCGCCTTTGCTCCCCTCGCCAACGGCGGCACGGCCGTCGTGCCCTATGTTGTCAGCCGCATCATCACCCGTGACGGCAAGGTCATCTACGAGCGCCACGGCGACGGCCTCGGCGTCGTGGTCGATGGTTGGAGTCTGGGTGCGATGAACTCGATGCTCCGCGAAGCAGTGGAGAGCGGCACCGGCAAGCGCGCCCGGATCGAAGGCCAGGATATCGCCGGCAAGACCGGTACCAGCCAGGATTACCGCGATGCGTGGTTCTTGGGCTATTCGGCCTATCTCGTCTGCGGCGTGTGGGTTGGCAATGATAACAATACCCCAACAAGCCGGGTGACGGGCGGCACCATTCCGGCCTCCATATGGAAAGACATCATGGAGCCGGCACACGACGGCCTTCAATACGCAGCCCTTCCGGGCGAATATCAGACCGCCGCCCGCAACCCCGAAAGCCGCCTGTTCGACATTTTTCGCAGCATCTGGAGCACCCCGCCGGCGGCCGACGATGACCAGATGGGAGATTTCATCGACCAGTTCGGAGAGCCCCAGTCCAGTCGGCGCCGGCAGCGCATGAGCGATGAGCTGAAGAAAGTCCGCGAGCGGCGGTAGGTCACTCATGTTCACTCGTCATTCCAGCGAACGCCGGAATCCAGCTTCATGTGCTCAGGCGCTTCAACCTGGACCCCGGCTTCCGCCGGGGTGACGAATGGAGAAATGCACACAACTCCGCACATGATTAGAAAAAGCCATGGCCTAGGCCTTCAGCCGCCGTAGCTGTGGAGCACACGCCCGTAGCGCTTCATCCATAGGCGCGCCTTTTCGAACTCCGGGCAGTGCTTTGCCACCAGCGCCCAGAATTTCGGACCATGGTTCATTTGCGCGAGATGCGCCACTTCATGGGCGGCCACATAATCCAGAACGAATGGCGGAGCAAAGATGAGCCGCCAGGAATAGGAGAGATGGCCCTGGACCGAGCACGATCCCCATCGGCTGGCCGGATCGCGCACCGAGATCTTGCAGAACCGTACCCGCATCGCCGTTGCATAAGCGAGACTCGCAGCGGCGAGCTCCCTCTTGCTTTCTTCCTTGAGCCAGTCGCGGATACGCCGGCCGAGATGCGCGATGTCCCCCGCAACTTCGATGACGGACATGCTGTCCGGGGCTCGCTCCGAAACCCGCACCCCGCCGCGTTTTGCATCGAAATGGCGGATCTCGTGCGGTATGCCCCGAACTGGAATAATGGCGCCTTGCTCGAAGGGTATCGGTGGCGGAACGGCGCATAGCCGCGACCTGATCCATCCCTCGTTCATGCGGGCGAATTCGATTGCTTTCCGGCGGCTTGCCCGTTCCGGCATGGTGACGATCACGCGCGTCGCCTGTCGGTCGAGGCGCAGGATCATCCGTCTTGCCCGCGCATGGCGCTTGATCGTGACCGGCAGCAATTCTCCGCCCACGACCAATTCTGCCACGTCCGGCGCACGCAGCCGTTTCGGCATTGTCAAATGGACCCCCATCTTTTTAGTTCTTGTGGTTCCCCATGAAGTCGACGATCCGCGGCACCAATTCCCGCTGAAAACGCGAACCGCTGAACACACCGAAGTGTCCGACCCCTTCCTGCAGATGATGCATCCGCTTCTCGGCTGGGATGTTGCTGCACAAGCCATGCGCCGCCTGGGTCTGTCCGATCCCCGAGATGTCGTCTCGTTCCCCCTCGACCGTCATCAGGGCGCATTTCCTGATGGCTGCCGGATCAACTGCCTGTCCACGATGCATGAAAGTGCCGCAGGGCAAGGCATGCCGGATGAATACCTGCTCGACCGTTTGCAGATAGAACTCCGCGGTCAGGTCCATGACGGACAGATATTCGTCGTAAAACTCTCTCTGCTTGCCGGCTTCCGCCTTGTTGCCCTCGACCAGATGCCAATAAAGCTGCCGGTGGGCATCCACATGCCGGTCGAGGTTCATCGCCACGAAGCCGGTGAGCTGCATGAACCCCGGATAGACATCCCGCTGATAACCGGGGTGCATGAAGGGAACCGCCGCGATGGCATTGCGCCTGAACCAGTCGACCCCGCGCTCCATCGCATAGAGGTTGACAGCCGTCGGATTGCTTCTTGTGTCGATCGGGCCACCCATCAGAATCATGCTCAGCGGAAGGTTGACATCCTTCCGCTCCGACATGAGGGCCACCGCGGCGAGCACCGGCACCGAAGGCTGGCACACCGCCATCACATGGGTTCTCGGTCCGAGCAGGGCCAGCATCTCGAACAGATAGTCGATGTAATCGTCGAGATCGAAGTGGCCCTCGCTCAGCGGGACCTCGCGGGCATCGATCCAATCGGTCACATACACTTCTGCATGCGGCAGCAGGGCTTGCACCGTGCCGCGCAGCAGCGTGGCGAAATGCCCCGACATTGGCGCTACGATCAGGAGCTTCGGCTGGGTCTCCAGTGGCCGCTTTCCCTCGATCTTGCGGAAATGCAGGAGCCGGCAAAACGGTTTAGTCAGAATGGCCGTTTCCTTAACGGCAATCTTTCGGTCATCGACCGTCACGCTCGTGATGCCGAACTCCGGCCGGCGAAACCGCCGTGTGGTCCGTTCCATGATTTCCATGGACGCGGCCATGGTCCGGCCCCATGCCGTGGCCGCGAACGGATTGCTCGGGTGGGCCCAGAAGAATTGGCTAAGCCCCGCTGCAGCGTTCAGCGGTGCGGCTGCTGCCTGGTTTAGCTCATAGAGGTGGTATAACAACAGCTTGCCCCCTCAACGCCCTGAGGAAGACTGCCGCAAACGTGAACTGCGCCGCAAGGTTTTCTTGGACGAGACAATTATAAGGAATCTTTTCTGGCAAAAGGTTAATCATTGGCTCTCGATCGCTGCGGCAATTCCTTCCGCCAGCTTTTTGGCATCAGTTCCATAACTGAAATGTTTCAGGAATGTTCCTTGTTTATCCATAAGATAGATAATGCTCGAATGGTCCATCACATAGTCTTGCCCCCCCTGCACAGGCGCCTTCGCATAATAGACCCGATAGGTCTTGGCGGCGTCCTGAATCTCTTCCGGAGTGCCTGTAAGACCGACATAGCGCTGATGAAAATTGGGCATGTACTGTGCCAAAGCCGCCACACTGTCCCGTTCGGGATCGATTGTGATGAAGATCGGCTGAATATCCTTTGCCCGCTCGCCGAGCAGATCCAGCGCCGCCGAGATGATCTGAAGTTCCGTCGGACACACGTCCGGGCAGTAGGTGTATCCGAAGGTCACCAGCATATACTGGCCCCGGAAATCCTCGTTGGTGACGCGCTTGCCTTCATGGCTGGTGAGGGTGAACGGCCCGCCTACCAGTGCGGTGCCCGAAGAAACCGGCATGCGCCCAGGTCCGAGAGTACTGTACCCTGCGATGCCGGCGACGAGCGCGGCGGCTACCAGCATGCAAACGGCGAATATTCTCTTTTCCAGCAAGGCTTTCATCGGTGATCGCCCGTATCGTGGCGGCGCACCGTAGACTAAACTGGGCGGGCGACCCACTATGAATTTGCCGCAGATAACCTTCGATCAGCAGTCGAGCCGCACCAGGGGCCTGCGGCTGCAGACCCTCGTCTGGCTGCGCTGGATTGCTGTCGTCGGCCAGACCGCTGCGGTGCTGTTCATCTATCTGGTCTTGGGCTTTCCCCTGCCCCTGGGCTTCTGCCTCGCCGTCATAGCGCTGTCCGCCTGGCTGAACATCTTCCTCGCCCTGCGCTGGCGCTCGACCTTGCGGCTGTCCGACCATGCGACAGCGCTTCTCATGGGCTATGACATCGTTCAGCTTGCCGCTTTGCTCTATTTGACGGGCGGCCTCGAAAACCCCTTCGCCTTTCTTTTTCTCGTGCCGGTGATGGTCTCGGCAACGACACTTTCTCCGCGCCACACAATCTGGCTTGCGGCTCTCGCTTTGTCGCTCTCCACTCTTTTGACTGCCGTCCATCTTCCCTTGCCGTGGAAGGCCGGGGAAACCCTGGTCGTGCCGCCGCTCTATGTTGCCGGCCTGTGGACCGCGCTCCTGTGCGGCACGGTCTTTTCGGCAGTTTACGCCAGCCGGATCGCCGCCGAAGCGCGCCAGATGTCCGAAGCGCTGGCCGCCACCGAAATGGTGCTTGCCCGCGAACAGAAGCTCTCCGCTCTCGATGGCCTGGCGGCCGCCGCGGCCCATGAGCTCGGCACGCCTCTCGCCACCATCGCTCTTGTCGCAAAGGAGCTGAAGCGCGACTTTCCCGACTCTGGTCAGTATACGGAGGACCTCGACCTGCTCCTGAGCCAGGCCGATCGCTGCCGGGAGATTCTTTCACGCCTGTCCGACCGCGAGGCACAGACCGATGCCATGTTCGCCCGGCTCAAGATTACCGTCATGCTGGAGGAAATCGCCGATCCATTGCGCGGTTCGGGCGTTGCCATCCTGGTCAAGGGCAATTCGCCTGATGGAACCGCCTCGCCCGAACCTTGGGTCTTGCGCAATCCGGCCGTGAATTACGGAATCGGCAACCTTCTCGAAAATGCCGTCGATTTCGCCGCAACCCGCGTCGAAGTCGAGGCACGCTGGACCGATGCCGAAGTTTCGATCGTCATCAGCGACGATGGCCCGGGTTTTTCCCAGGACATCATCGACCGGCTCGGCGATCCCTTCGTCACCACGCGCAAAGGCTATGATGCCGCCGATGCTTCGGCCGATCTCAGCAAGCATCAGGGCATGGGGCTCGGTTTCTTCATCGCCAAGACCCTGCTTGAGCGCTCAGGTGCCGTAGTCACCCTCGCCAACCGGAAGGATGGCGGTCGCGGCGCAATGGTCACGATCGCCTGGCCACGCGCCGCGGTCGAAGCCTCATCATTGTCGGGACCCCTCGCCGAACCGCGGACCGGCGCGGGGAACAATTGACGCAACCTGTCATTTGGGAGAGAACAGCGCCCTTGGATGCCACGATGAACGAGCAAAATCTTCCGCAGGACAAAACCCTCCTGCTCGTCGATGACGACAAGCCTTTTTTGACGCGGCTGGCGCGGGCCATGGAAATTCGTGGTTTTCAGGTGCGAATGGCCGAGACCGTTGCCGAAGGCATTGAGGAGGTGAAGAAATCCCCTCCAGGCTATGCCGTTGTCGATCTTCGCCTCACCGATGGCAGCGGGCTCGAAGTGATAGGCGCCCTCCACAACGCGCGCCCCGATGCGCGCGCCGTCGTCCTAACCGGCTATGGCAACATCGCCACTGCCGTC
>DATFOT010000303.1:0-4777 GCA_035265265.1 Aestuariivirgaceae bacterium
TACTGCCCCCGGGTCCGATAGGTTTATTACAGCGGCCATTTATCGCCATAGCCGGCCTTGCGGACGGCACCGGTAATATATGTCGTAACCTCAGGAAATGAAAGCGGGATCAATCCCATTGGAAATTCAATTATTTGGGCATGAGCATCGTCCCCCGGTTGGCCTCGGCGGCGAAATCGTTATATCTAGGCCCATGCGACAATATCTCGATCTCATGCAGAAGGCGCTGGATGAGGGCACGCCCAAGGCCGACCGCACCGGCACCGGAACCCGATCGATTTTCGGCCATCAGATGCGATTCGATCTTGCTGCCGGTTTTCCTATCATCACCACCAAGCGCCTCCACATCCGTTCCATCATCTATGAGCTTCTGTGGTTCATCCGCGGCGATACCAACACCGCCTTTCTTAAGGAACATGGCGTCGGCATCTGGGACGAATGGGCCGATGTCAATGGCGATCTGGGTCCGGTCTATGGAGCGCAATGGCGATCCTGGCCCGCGCCCGACGGCACGACGATCGATCAGCTCGCCCTAGTGATCTCGGCCCTGCGGCGCAATCCGGATTCCCGCCGGCTCATTGTGACGGCCTGGAACCCGGCCGATGTCGAGCGCATGGCGCTTCCGCCGTGCCATTGCCTCTTCCAGTTCTATGTCGCCAGGGGACGGCTCTCCTGCCAGCTCTACCAGCGTTCCGCCGACATTTTCATCGGTGTGCCGTTCAACATCGCCTCTTACGCGCTTCTCACCCATATGGTCGCGCATGTGACCGGCCTGAAGCCCGGCGAATTCATCCACACCTTTGGCGATGCCCATCTTTATTCCAATCACCTCGAACAGGCGCGCGAACAGCTCACGCGCGAGCCCCTGGCCTTGCCCCGGCTGATTATCAAACGCGATGTGCGCAGCATCGATGATTTCCGCTTCGAGGATTTCGACATTGTAGGCTATCAGAGCCATCCCCATATCGCCGCGCCGGTAGCGGTCTGAGCGCGACCTCTATCATGCCGCCGATGAAGCCCAGGATCGCCTTCGTTGTTGCCGTCTCGAAGAACGGCATTATCGGCCGCGCTGGCGGACTGCCGTGGAAGCTTTCCTCCGATATGCGGTTTTTCAAAACGATCACCATGGGCAAGCCGCTGATCATGGGCCGCAAGACCTGGGAGAGCTTGCCGAAGCGCCCGCTTCCGGGCCGCGACAACATCGTCATAAGCCGCACGCGCGGCTACAAAGCGCCCGGCGCTACCGTCGTCTCCAATCCCGAGGCAGCACTGTCGAAAGCGGCGATGTGTGCCAGCCGGGGAGGCAGCGAGGAAATCGCCGTCATCGGCGGTGGAGAGATTTTTACGCTGATGCTCCCCGGCGCCGACCGCATCTACCTGACCGAGGTCGACCTGGAGACCGAGGGCGATACGAGGTTTCCAGCTCTCGATCCGGCGCAATGGCGCGAAATCGGCAGGGAGAAATTTCCCCGCGGCGAGAAGGACGATGCCACCTTTACCATCCGCACGCTCGACCGGCGATTCAAGTGACCGTTTGAGAGCTGGACCCGGATGCCAGCCGTGGTGACTGAAGTGGATTAACCCTTCCCCCTAGGGAACCCTGTTTAAGTGGACGAAGCCGAGCCATTCACTTATATGAGCGCAATCCCCCGCATGGGGGAGCGAGGATAGCACTTCATGCCATGGCAAAATCAGGGCGGCGGCGGCGGATGGCCCGGCGGGGGCGGACGGGGACCATGGGGCCAGGGGCCCAATGGCTCGGGCGGCCGCGGACCGCGCACTCCGCCCGATCTGGAAGATTTAATTCAGCGCGTCCAGGATCAGTTCAAATCGGCTTTGCCCGGCGGTGCCGGCGGTCGCATGTCATGGCTTCTGCCGCTGCTGCTCATCTTTGCCATCTGGCTCTATAACTCGGTCTATGTGATCAGCCCCGAGCAGCAGGGCGTCGTGTTGAATTTCGGCAAATACTCGCGCACCACCGCACCGGGGCTTCATTTCATCCTCTGGCCGGTCGAAACGGTGGAACCGGTCGCCGTAGAAACCGAGAATCTGTTGAAGTTCGGCGATACCCCGCAGGAGAGCTTAATGCTCTCGGGCGATCAGAACATCGTAGACATCAGGTTCACGGTTCTGTGGAAGATCAGAGATCCGCAAGAATATCTTTTCAATGTCAGCGCCTCCGAGCAGCTCGTCCGGGTGGTCGCGGAAAGCGCGATGCGCGAAGTCGCCGGCCGTACGCCGGCCGAGGAAATCCGCACCCGCGGCCGCATGGTCGCCCAGGAACACGTTCAGGACCTGATCCAGAACACGCTCGACAGCTATCGGTCGGGAATTCTCGTCACCGGCGTGCAGCTGGAAAAGGCCGATCCGC
The DNA here is from genome assembly GCA_035265265.1 of Aestuariivirgaceae bacterium. Taxonomy (GTDB): domain Bacteria; phylum Pseudomonadota; class Alphaproteobacteria; order Rhizobiales; family Aestuariivirgaceae; genus DATBLQ01. The sequence goes on from DATFOT010000303.1 coordinate 2,372, forward strand.
CTCCGCAAGTCGTTGACGCGTTCGAGGAAGTGCAGCGGGCGGAGCAGAATCAGAACCGCCTCATTCGCGAAGCCGAGCAGTACCGCAATCAGCGGCTTGGCGCCGCCCGCGGCGAAGCTTCAAAGATCGTCGAGGACGCGAAAGGCTACAGGGCCCGTGTGGTGGCCGAAGCGCAGGGTGAATCGCAGCGCTTCCTGAGCGTTTATGCGCAATATGCCAAAGCCAGGGACGTCACGCGCGAACGGCTCTTCCTGGAGACGGTCGAGGACGTGCTCTCGCAATCCAACAAGGTGATCATCGACAACAGCAAGGGCCCGGGGGTCGTTCCATATCTCCCGCTGCCGGAAATTCAGCAGCGCCGCAATCAGGCCGCTGCTCCGGCACAGCCGAGCGCGGGGGCGAGCCAGCAATGAAGAGCGTAAAGTCGGCTGTCATCATCGTTCTCGGCGCAGTTCTGTTCCTGATCTATTCATCGGTGTTTATAGTCGATGAACGCGATAAGGCCATCGTCGTGCGATTGGGTGAGATCAAGCGCACGATCACCGAGCCGGGCCTGTATTTCAAGCTGCCCTTCGTCGAGGAGCGCATTACGGTCGAGGACCGGCTGGTATTTTTCGAAAGTCCGGACAAAACCGTCCAGGTCATCGACGGCCGGCGCTACCAGGTCGATGCGATCACCATGGTGCGGGTGGTCGACGCGCGCAAGTTCCGCGAAACGGTCGACGCCTCGCTCCCGCGCGCGCGGGACCGTATCGAAACGCGCCTTGATGCTGCACTCCGGCAAACCTATGGCCGCCGCAGCTTCGATGCCGCGCTGAGCCAGGATCGCGCCGTGATGATGCGGGAAATCCGCGACCAGGTGAAAGCCGAAGCGGTATCTCTCGGCATCGATGTGATCGATGTGCGCGTCAGGCGCACCGATCTCATGCCTGAGGTGCTGCAAGATACCTATGACCGCATGTCGGCCGAGCGGCTGGCCGAGGCCGCTCAGCTTCGCGCGATCGGTGAATCGCAGAGCATCAAGGTGCGTGCCGAAGCGGATCGCGCCGCGGTGGAACTCGTATCCAAGGCGCGCCGGGAATCGGAGATCGTCCGGGGCGAGGGCGACGGGGAGCGGAACCGGGTGTTTGCCGAAGCCTTCTCCAAGGATCCGGAATTCTTCTCGTTCTACCGCTCGATGCAGGCCTATGCGAAAAGTCTCGGGGGCGCGGCGACGACACTGGTTCTCGATCCGGCGTGGGGCTTCTTCAAATACTTCGCGCGTGAGCCGACGCCCACAAATCAGCCAAATACTCAAACCCCGCCGGCCGCCCAGACACCGCCTGCCGCGGGTGCACCGCCGGTGACCGGGGCTGCCCCCTCGGCGGCCGAGGCGACACCGGCAGTGGAGCCTGCGCCGGTGCAATGAGCGATTTCCTTACGGCCCTTGGGCTCGTATTGGTGATCGAAGGACTGCTTTATGCGCTTGCTCCGCATCTGACCAGGCGCATGATGAGCGCTGCCCAGGAGATGAGCGACGACCGATTGCGCCTGGGCGGCGTGGCGGCAATGATAGTGGGAGTAGGTGTGGTCTGGCTGGTCCAGCGCATATTGGCGCCATCATGAAGATGTGAGGAAGCGTGCCATTTGCCCTTGGCGCTCAAGGCTAATATATAGAGCGTGCGATCTGGCGGTGATGGAGATCAGGCCAATGAAGAGAATTCGCGCCATGACGGCTGATGCCGGGCGAGTTCCGGCAGCTGCGATGTGGCTTCTGCTGTTGCTGGCGATGCTGGCGCCGGCCGAAGGCGCGCGCGCCGCCGGCCCGGAATCCGTCGCCAATGCAGCCGAGCGCCTTCTCCCCGCGGTTGTGAATATCTCCACGACCCAGAAGGTCGACAGCACCGTCGGCCAGGTGCCGCCGCCGAACCTCCCCGAGAACTCGCCCTTCAAGGAGTATTTCGACGATTTTTTCGAAAAGCAGCAGCGCGAGGGCGAGCAGCCGCAGCGCAAGGCAAGCTCACTGGGCTCCGGATTCGTCGTCGATCCCGCAGGGGTCATCGTCACCAATAATCACGTGATCGAAGGCGCTGAAGAAATAGAGGTCAAATTTCCCGATGGCCTCGCCCTAAAGGCCGAGCTGCTGGGCAAGGACACCAAGACCGATCTCGCGGTTCTCAAGGTCCAGCCGCCCAGGCCGCTGCCCTTCGTCTCATTTGGGGATTCCGACAAGCTCCGCGTTGGCGACTGGGTGATGGCGATCGGCAATCCCTTTGGCCTCGGCGGGTCGCTGACGCTCGGCATCGTGTCGGCGCGCAACCGCGACATCAACGCCGGCCCGTATGACGATTTCATTCAGACCGATGCCGCGATCAACCGCGGCAACTCCGGTGGTCCGCTGTTCGATATGGACGGCGATGTGGTTGG
>DATFOT010000304.1:0-6445 GCA_035265265.1 Aestuariivirgaceae bacterium
GGCGATCGCGGCAGCGACGAATGGCAATGCGGCCAGAATGGTGAAGGCATTGGCGACACTTGTATGCTGGACAGCCGCCACGAAGAGTATCGTGCTGGCTGTCGAGCACAGCGTGATCAGAATACCTTGCCGACCCATGGCCATCACCAGGCCGGGAAACCTCCGCCCGAACCGCAGGAGCACGTAGGCGCCGATGAATATCGCTGCGAATAATCCGCGCCAGAACAACACCGTTCCTAAGTCCAGCGGCAACAGCCTGACAAACAGGCCGCCCGAGCCCCAGGTGACCGTTGACAACGCAACCATGGCGATGCCCTTTGAATGAGATGCACGCAGGGCCTGCTCATGGAGTACGATCATGCTTGGCTGCTTCGACTTCAGCCCAATCCCAATGCGCGGCGCCCGTTGGAACTGAACATGGCGATGAAGTCGGATCGGGACACACTCCCTTTGATAAGTTCACCCAATTCTGCCGCATAGCGGATCGTGCCGTCCGGGAATGGATCGCTCGACAACTGGCCGAAATCCGTCGAGAGCAGCACCTGTTCAGGGCCCGTGACGCGAATGGCTTCGGCATAGGCGCGCAGCGGCACGCCATCCTGGGTGTGTACGGCGAAACAGTGCTCGATGAAAACCTCCGGTCTCCTGGACAGAGCCTTTTGCGCCTCATCTGTCAATTTGATCGACGGATAATGCGGATGGGTAAGAATGACACGGTGAATGCCTATATCCAGCGCCAAGGGTACCAGTTTCATCACCTCATCGGCATGCAGGTGCCCGGTGGCCAGGATGCAGCGATTGCGCACCATCGCCTCAAGCGTAGCGATCAGCTTCGGCGCCGGCCGGCCCGCCTCGTCAAACACGATCACCGGCTCATCCGCAATCGCCGCCTGCGCAGGAGGTGAGTGTTCGTTTTGGTTTCCGTGCGTGCAGCAGCCGGCCCATCTTGGATCGAAACTGAAACCATGGACACGCAGATGAGATTGGGCGTGGACAGTCGGCATCCACACCACGAAGGGTGTAACATCGGCACTCTCAGTGCCGACATCGGCCCGATTGCCCGATCGTGCGCCTTCGACTGCCTGGGGATTGAGGCCGCCGACATATTGATTGAGCACCACCCCTCCAAGAAACTGCGCACCGAAACGGGCCCGTGCAAGGGAGGCAAGCGGTGTTGTTGGATAGGTATGATTCTTCAGCACAAGCGTCGCACCGAAGGGCGCTGCGGCCTCGGCCAGCGTTTTCACGTCATAACGGCGCACGATCAGCTCGGGGCCGACATGATAATGCGTGTCGACGACGCCGGCTTCCCGAAGCTCTTCCTTGAGTGCATCAATCATTGCCGAAATATCCAGCCCGTACTGCGCGGCCGATCAGGTTTACGATGAGCCTTCCAGCGGTAATGGCAGTGATGCCGTTCACGTCGCGTTTCGGTGTGATCTCGACGATATCCATCCCCACCACACGGCCCTTTGCGATGAGGCCGTGTATCAGCGTCCTGATCTGATCAAAGGTAACCCCTCCGGGTGCCGGGCCGGCGACCGCCGGCATGATCGTAGGGTCCATGCCGTCGGCATCGATGGTGAGGTAATATTGCCTTCCGTCCGGAATTCGTGCCAGCACGGCGTCCATGCCGATCTGCTGTAATTCGATGTCCGGAATGAGCACCGCACCCCACGCAAGCGCGGCCTCGACCTCCTCCGTTCTCGCGCTGCCGGCGGCACGCAGTCCGATTTGGAAAATCTCATCGAAATGTTCCATTTCCGACGCGCGCCGAATTGGGCTCGACAGCCCTTCGCGCACGCCATTCATTTCATCGCGCCAATCGATATGGGCATCGACCTGGACCAGTATGATCGGGCCCCTGCCCTCATAGGCTCGAAACACGGGTATCGGAGTGCTGTGGTCGCCGCCGAGAATGATGGGAAGCGCACCCGCGGCGAGAATCTTCCTGACCGCGAGCTCGGCCCGGCGCCTCTGCGCGGCCGGATCGGCGGGATCGCCGATGATGTCGCCGCAGTCCGCGACCCTGATTGCACGACCATCGAGCAATGTTCCGCCGATATCGAAATCCCATCGGTCGAGCCCGCGCAACGCACGCTCGCAATAGCGGCGGATATGTGTCGGCGCGTTGATCTGGTCGTTGGAGATCTCCTCAACGCTATAGGCTGCGCCATAGGGTATGCCGAGAATTGCGACATCGGCCTTAAGCTTGTCGAGGTCGAGGCACAGCGGGAAATCATGAAAGGTCTGGAATTCCCGGCGAGGAGCAACGGTAATGATCTCTGCCACTTCCTCCTCCCTTCTATCGCCGAGCGAAGGCGGAATCCTGCTCCATCGCAAACAGCAATCCTCTTGCTTCGAGCCGATCCGTGATCCCTGCCAGGCGCAGCGCGTGCCAAGCGAGAGCCTGGTTGCTCGTCACCACAGGCTTGCCCAGCCGCTGTTCCAGCACGCTGATGACGGGCGCCGTTCTTAATCCCGTGCATGATATGAACACTGCCTGACTGTCGGGCGAGTCGGTGGCGATTGTTGCCTCGATGAGCGCCTCAGGCGAAAGCCGGTTCATGTCGGGGTCGCCGTCGAGCTCGAAAGTGGCGCGCCGCAAAATCTCGATGTCCTTCTGCTCGAAAAACCCGCTGACGAGTTCTGCCGTTTTCACAAGATAAGGAACGACAAGCGTAATGCGTTTTGCACCAAGCTGACGCAAGGCCTCGTAGCCAGCCTCGATGGGTGTAGTCACTTGCGCCTCCGGGCGTGCCGCGTGAATGGCCTCATGCACCCTGTCGAGACCGATTGCGACGGTGCCCGACGTGCAGCTGAATCCAATGACATCGAGCCGCGATCCGGGAACCAGAAGTCGGGTTGCATCCGTAAGATGCACCGCCATTGCAGCGAGAGTCTCAGGCGTCGCGACCGGCGCCATCGGTATGCGCGTTGAGAACATCGCAACGCCTTCGGTCCTCAGGAACTCCTCGGCATCGAACGCTCCGGCCCGGTCAGTCGACAGCGCCAGGAGCCCGATGGAAGCACGATGTCCGATTTCCTCGCCAAACCGCGGTTCAAGGCGCTCCCAATTGTCTCGTGCGAGCAAGGGCTCGCGTGCTGGTCTTTGCATATGATCTCCGTCGGCAACTGTGACACTGGCAAAAGCTTAGCTCACCACGGATATTCACGGCCATCATAATTGTAGAACTTGCCTGAATGAGCGGGGCCGAATGTCTCGATCAGCCGGCGCAGCGCTGCCACGCTCTGCTGTGCAGTCAACCTTGCACCGGGGCCGCCCATGTCCGTTTTGACCCAGCCGGGGTTGACCACCACGCAGCTGATCCCGCGGGGGGCAAGATCGAGCGCTGCACTGCGCATTACCATGTTCACGCCCGCCTTGGAGCTGCGATAGGCAATCGAGCCGCCCGATGTATTGTCGGAAAGCGAGCCCATGCCGCTGGTGATGGTAACCACCAGCCGGCGCTCACTGCGGGCAAGTTGGTCGACAAAAGCCTCGGTCACGCGCAGGGGTCCCATCATATTGACGTCCAGCACCCTCGCCCAGGACTCATAATCGACCTTTCCGGTAACCTGCCCGCCCGCGCCGCTGATGCCGGCATTATTGATGAGCACGTCTATTGCGGTGTCACGGAGCTGCCTCGCAGCCGTCCTGATGCTTTCGGCATCGGTCACATCCATGGCAACGAGAGTAAATCTGTCGGGAGCCTGCTGCGCCAAACCTCGAAGCTGCTCCGCAGCCGCCGGATTTCGGGATGCAGCATAGACACCCCATCCCTCGGCCGAATATTGGCGCGCAAACTCAAACCCTAAGCCGCGATTGGCTCCTGTAATCAGTACCGATGCCATATAGTGTGCCCTTAGCTCCTATAATATCGAACAACCGCGCGGTAATGTCATAACCGCGGTGTGATCTTTTCCAGCACCTCTTGGGTGGAAAGAACGGGGTAGACTTCAAAATCGACGAGGTCGGCCCACTTTGCTATCCATTGGTCGAGAAGTGATCGGTCGTGGGTCTCCATGATCAGGTAACAGCGCTCGATATCCTCATCGATCCAACTCGAGACATAAACAAGTCCATCAGGCACCATTCGTCCCCGCTCCTGAAAGCGGCGGTAGGCCGGCACAGGATCCTTATTCTTGAAGCGCTCGATCACCATATATTGCCGCTTTTCCAATTTCTTTCCTCCACGCTTCGCCTCACCTTGGCAGGATGACGACGTCTTCTTCTGGCCATAGTTTGGACCTTGGGTATTTCATGCTCTTGCAAACCGGGATTTTTGCTGTAGCCGCTATGCTCCTTTGCGGGTGCGCAAGGGAAACATCTCTGGAGGCAGAACAGACGAAGGGTCGCCTCTCACCCGATAGTCCGGAGATTGCTGATGCCTGCCATATTGCGACAACGGGCGCAGATCGTCATGGAGTGCCCTTGCCCAAGGATGCACTCAAGGCAATAAGAGCTGAATTAAAGGACAAGAACGTGGATTGCAACAAAAGCCCGTGATGTTCGAGAAGGCCGCCCCTCATATGCCGGAGCGCAGAAAACAGTTTACCCCTTAAACGCCCCTCTTCTAATTAAAGGTTTAGCGCTGCATTTCTGCAATAACCCGCTGCAACGGTGCTGGTGAGACGTGGATAGGACCGGAAAAAGGCACGTCCATATCTATGATGAGATAGATGGCTGTCGAGACGAGTGCAGCTGCGATCAGCAAAGCTGCAACCACAATAATGTTTCGAGGCGCTCGATAGCCAAAACTCGCGAAAATCAATATCAGCCACACGCTAACCACGATGATGAGCGGCGCCGGAATCGTCCCTTCCGATTGCTCAACCACAGTCCACCTTTGCTCCAGCACCTTCTGAAATCGATCCAGCGCTACCCCCCGCAGTTCAGCGCGTTCCGCGTCTGCCGGTTTGATAGACCTTAAGCTGGTCCCGACGCTGGTTAGAATGCGTTCGGCTTCGATGTCGTCGATGAGCGGCTGGCCACCGCCACGCCATGTGCCCTCCACTGCTCGCTTGACATAATCGAGCAGGCGCTGCCGCGTATCGTTCGTTCCAGGACCATATTCCACCAATGAGCGGTCCAGGAGGATGAGGTCGGTCGCGAAGGCATGCACATTGCGGTCAACGGATTCGAAGGTGTTTTTGGCCGCGCTGATCATTAAACCCAGAACCAGCGAGGTCATGACCACGAATAGATTCGCAGCCAGCTTGACAATCGCATGCGTATTTTCGTCGCGATGATGAGCTGGTAACCTCTCGTAAACAGCGAGGCTCCCAAACGAAGCGGCGAGCAGACAGAGAAAAATAAGAACCGGTACGAGGACTTCGTTCATCCTTACCTTAATACGGCCAGCTGGGCGATAAACTGCGGCGAACATCGAGTTGCGAAAACAGGAAGAGCCGGAGTCCAGCCTTGATAAAACCGGACTCTCGGCTCCTGCGCAAACCTCGACGCTTAGCGACGCCGACCGTGCGCGCTCGTTTGGGTTAATCCAAAAAGGGTCCGAGCCCTCCATCGGGCCGGAATCCTCTTCGGAACGATGGACGCCAGGATCATCCCTATCCCCACGCCGACCGCCCCCAGAACCAGTGGACTGGCCTTGCTTATCGCGCGGAAGTCGCTGCGCCGTGGCAGTCGAACCCTGCCAAAACGCCGAGGAACGAGGGTGCGTGTCTCGCCAGTCCAATCATAGGCCCTTGGAGCGGTGCGCTTGCGCTGGCGGAGCACTTTTTCGGTCGAAGCGTGGAGATTGGCATGGCGGCGCTTGCTAGTCGCCTTCCGCGCTCTCGCCTTCTTTGACGGGGCCCGTTTGCGCTGCGATCTCCCCGCAGGTGCTTGGGTTGCAGTGTTTTCAACTGTGTCGACTGCCATAATTTACCTCCTTCATTCGCCTTTGCTTACTCGTGCGGGCGCGCTTCGGGGTACGTACTGCGGGTTGGCGGGCGCCCAATAACAGCCACCCCGCTCCTGCTGCCAGACCAAGGGCAAGCAGGGGATTGCGACGAACGGAATTCATTACAGCGGCCTTTGCGGCCCGGCCGGGAAGGTCCAGTGCCTCCACAGCGTCTTCGGCGATGCTGGCAGGGCTCAGCCGCCGCTTGACCTGCTCTAGTCGAGCTTCAAACTGGGCCTTGCAGCGGTCTGCTTCACGCTCCAAGGAGTCCAGTTCAGCCATCAGCGGTCTCCTTTGTTCAACGTGTATGCACTGCCGCTGCGAAGTCGCTCTGGAACAAGCCGCGAAAAATCCATGGCCGAACCGGCGTAAAGCACGAAAACCACGGCCAGTGCGACGAGAAGACCCCCGACCAGCAACCCGGCCGGACCGACACCCATAGCAGCCGCGAGGACAAGCACCAGCGTATGCGCCAACACAACGGTGCCTGCCACTGCGATGACGGCGGCAATGACCAGAAGGATCATTGCCGCAATAAG
>DATFOT010000305.1:0-8085 GCA_035265265.1 Aestuariivirgaceae bacterium
AGCCGCACGACCAACGGAATGGGCAGCGATCCTGGAAGTGCTGCGCGATTTCCGGCTGCTCAAATCGCAAATCCTCCAGCCCGGCGGAAGCAAGTCGCTCATCTCGGGTCGGATCGACAGCCATTTCACGCGGCTTGGATGGCAGGAAAAGCGTTTCGATACCAAAATCGTTGTGGATGACGTCGAGCATGCGGCACCCACGCACAAGGTCGACTGCTACAAGAATCGGGTCGCGCTGGAGGTCGAATGGAACAACAAGGATCCCTTTTTCGACCGCGACCTCAACAATTTTAGTCTCCTCTTCGAGCTTCGTGCCATCGATGTCGGTGTCATCATCACCAGATGCAGCGAGCTTCAACAGATATTCGACGCGCTTGGGCGCGGTCCAAGCTATGGAAATCCTACCACTCACATGGGGAAACTTCTGCCGCGGCTTGAAGGCGGAAGCGGCGGCGGATGTCCCGTCGTGGTGTTTGGTATCAGGAAAGAGGCCTATGTAGATGACGGACCAGCGGCATAGCACCATCATCGACCTGGCGGCGGCGATGCGCGGGCGCAAATTTCACACCCTGCTCGCCGATCCTCCCTGGCGCTTCGTGAACCGCACCGGAAAGATGGCGCCAGAGCATCGCCGCCTGTCGCGCTATCAGACCATGACGACGGAAGATATCTGCGCCCTGCCCGTCAGTGATTTGATAACGCAACCCGCGCATCTCTATCTTTGGGTGCCGAATGCGCTGCTGCCCGAGGGTCTCCGCGTCATGGCCGCTTGGGGCTTCGACTACAAGAGCAATATCGTGTGGCACAAGATCCGCAAGGACGGCGGCTCGGATGGGCGCGGCGTCGGGTTTTATTTCCGCAATGTGACCGAGCTTCTGCTTTTCGGCGTGCGCGGGAAGAGCGCGCGGACACTGGCACCCGGTCGGAGGCAGGTGAACATGATCGAGACCCGCAAGCGGGAGCATTCACGCAAGCCCGATGAGCAATATGCAATCATCGAAGCCTGCTCGAAGGCGCCCTATCTGGAACTTTTCGCGCGCGGCACGCGCAAGAACTGGACCTATTGGGGCAATCAGGCGCATGAGGACTATAAGCCGACATGGGAAACCTATGCGCACAACTCGGCGGCGGAGAGAATGGCGGCAGAGTAGATGCGGTAGATAAAGCCTGCAGAGACGTCGGGACCCGGTTCACGACTCAATTGATGAACCCTAAACATCCAGCTCCGTCTCCGGAACGAATTCGGCGCGTTCGGAGATGAATTTGAACCGCTCCTCGGGCTTGTTGCCCATGAGCTGCTCGACCACCATCGCGGTCGTCTTCTTTTCGTCCTCCATGAGATTGACCTGCAGAAGCTGGCGCTTCGCGGGGTCCATGGTCGTCTCTTTCAGCTGGGCGGGCAGCATTTCGCCCAGCCCCTTGAAGCGCGACACTTCGATCTTGCCGCGGCCGGTGAACTCCTTCTTCACCAGCTCCTCCTTGTGCTTTTCGTCGCGCGCATAGGCGACCTTCGGTCCCTGCGAGAGGCGATAGAGCGGCGGCACGCCGAGATAGAGATGCCCTTCCTCGATCATCTGCGGCATCTGGCGGAAGAAGAAGGTGATGAGCAGCGAAGCGATATGCGCGCCGTCGACATCGGCATCGGTCATGATGATGACCTTGTCGTAACGCAGATCGCCGGGGCGATATGAGGCGCCGACACCACAGCCGAGCGCCTGGACGAGATCGGCAAGCTGCTGGTTCTGCGAAAGCTTGCTGATGCCGGCGCTCGCCACATTGAGGATCTTGCCGCGGAGCGGAAGAATGGCCTGGGTCTCGCGGTTGCGCGCCTGTTTGGCGGAGCCGCCGGCGGAATCACCCTCCACGATGAACAGCTCGGAGCCTTGCGCCTGGGTCGCCGAGCAATCGGCAAGCTTGCCAGGCAGCCTGAGCTTCCTGACGGCGCTCTTGCGGCCGACCTCTTTTTCCTGGCGGCGGCGGATGCGCTCGTCGGCGCGCTCGATGATCCATTCGAGAAGCTTGTCGGCCTGGGCTGGGTGGCCGGTCAGCCAATGATCGAAATGGTCGCGCACGGCACTTTCAACGATGCGCGCAGCATCGGCGGTCGCGAGCTTCTCCTTGGTCTGGCCCTGAAACTCGGGCTCGCGGATGAAAACGGAGAGCAGCGCACCCGCCTGCTCCATCGCGTCATCGGCGGTGACGATCTGGGCCCGGCGATTGTCGGTGAGCTCGCCATAGTTCTTCAGCGACCGCAGCAAGGCCGAGCGGAAGCCCTGCTCATGGGTGCCGCCCTCGATCGTCGGGATGGTGTTGCAATAGGACGAGAGAAACCCGTCATCGCCGGCGAACCAGGCGATGGCCCATTCGACGGATCCGTGACCACCGGGCTTCGATACGCGCCCCGAGAAGATCTCGTCGGCGACTCGGGTCTTGCCGGCGAGACGGTCTTCGAGAAAATCCTTCAAGCCGCCCGGAAAGTGAAGCGCGGCGCGCTCGGGCACCGCGTCCTTGTCCTTGATGTGGGACGGATCGCAGACCCAACGGATCTCCACGCCGCCGAAGAGATAAGCCTTGGAGCGCGACATGCGATAGAGCCGCGCTGCATCGAATTTCGGGTTTTTGCCGAAAATCTCCGGGTCGGGCTTGAAGCGGACCTTGGTGCCGCGGCGGTTCAGCACCTTCCCCAAGCTTTCGAGCTTGCTCGCCGGCTTGCCGCGCTTGTAGATCTGACGGTAGAGCTGCTGGCCCCGCGCCACCTCGACCTCCAGTACTTCGGAAAGCGCGTTTACCACCGACACGCCGACGCCATGCAAGCCGCCCGAGGTCTCATAGACCTTGGAATCGAATTTGCCGCCGGCATGCAGCGTGGTCATGATGACTTCAAGGGCCGATTTGTTCTTGAATTTTGGATGAGGATCGACAGGTACGCCCCGTCCATTGTCGGTTACGTTCAGCCAGCCGTCCTTGGAATATTCCACCTCGATCCAGTCGGCATGGCCGGCCACGGCCTCGTCCATGGCATTGTCGAGAACCTCGGCAAAGAGGTGATGCAGCCCCTTCTCGTCCGTTCCGCCGATATACATGCCGGGCCGGCGGCGCACGGGCTCCAGTCCCTCCAGCACCTCGATGTCGGCGGCCGTATAGGTCCCGCCTGATGTCTTAGGCCGGTTCAGGGCAATGCGGGATTTTGCGGCGTTGGGAGCGATCTCCGCCTCCAGTTTATCGAACAAATCTCGGGCTTTGGACATCAGTGGGCTTGTGCTTTTCGTATAGGGAATCGATTCGATTCCGTCACTATGCCACAAGCGCGCGTGCGCCCAGGGGGTTTTGAAAAGCGCTCATTGGCCAGATGTACTGCCGCTGTACCATTAATGCCACGTTCTCTCTCTAATTGAACTTCACCTATTTTTGCAACTATCGCGGTAAGAAATTTCTGTCTAGATATGGTGACCTTTCGATTCGACCACAGGTTTCAATCGCCATTCAAGGGGGTCTTTCAATGCGATCATTGCTCATTTCCAGTACGTGCGCAGCTTCGCTCATGCTGGCGCTGACACCCGCTGCATCGGCAGCGGATGTCGACTATAGACCTGAGCCCGCGGGGCCAAGCTGGTATGTCAGTATTTTCGGCGGCTGGAGCCTGCCCGATGATCTCGATATCGACGTCATCGGCTTGAGCAGCACGGACCTCAGCGGAAGCATCGATCTGGATAGCGGTTTCATGGCCGGCATCGCCGCCGGTGGGCGGTTCACCCCCTGGCTGCGCGCAGATGGAGAACTCTCCGGCCATTGGCATGACTTCAGCGGCGAAGTTGAATTCGACAGAAGCTCCGGTTTGCCATTGAGCTATGATCTCGATGGCGATGTGAATGCCCTCTTCGTCCTGGCAAATCTGTGGATCGATGTGCCCGTCGGGGAGATGATCAGGCCCTATATCGGCGGTGGCGCCGGCGTGGGCCGGCTCGATGCCGACTTCAGCACCACGGCTGGAGAAAGTGTCGTCGATGATTCCGATTGGGGATTTGCCTATCAGCTCGGCGCGGGCATCGCTTTCGACCTCACGCCGAACATGGTGGTCGATGTGGGCTATCGCTTCAAAGCCATCAATGCCGAGCTCGGGGTCGATGAAGCTGCATTTGCTGCATCCGATACCGATGCCGATTACCGGTCGCACAATGTGCTGTTAGGGCTGAGATTCGAGTTCTGACCCCGAATCCTGATCGAGTCGAACAGAGCTGATCGCGTCATGGCCGGATTTGATCCGGCCATTTCGCTTTGGTGATGAGACATGAGGCGATCATTTCCCGGGGCCGGTAAAGCTCTTGAGATTCTGAAACTGGGTTTCAGCCTCGAGCTGTCAGGAAAGCTCAAGGAGGCCGAGTATCACTACCAGCTCGTGCTGCGCGATCATCCTGGCCATCCCGAGGCCTTGAACTTTCTCGGCACGCTTGCATCGAAAGCAAAAAATCATGGCATCGCCATCGAATGCCTGAGCAAGGCGGTGGCGGCGCAGCCGAAGAACATGATCTTTCGAAATAATCTCGGCTATTGCCTCAACGCCGCCAAGAAAGCACGCGAAGCGCTGCCGCATTTCCGCAAGGCGGCCGACGCGGGACCGAATTTGCTGGAGCCGTGGGTCGGGCTCGGGCAGGCTCACCGCCTGCTCGGCGAAGGCGAAGAAGCGGAGAAGGCACTTCGGCGGGCGCTCACCATCGCGCCCAATCTCCAGCGCGTCAAACTGGTGCTGGCCGAAGTGCTGATCGACCAGGGAAAGATCAAGGAGGCGGCCACATTATTCCGCGGAATATTGGCCGAGGACCCAAGGAACATAGCGGCAATCGTCGGCCTCGCCTCGGCGCGAGAGGCCGGCAATCAGGACGGGGATTTGGAGCGGTTCGAATTTGCACTCAAGGAGGGGACGCTTGCGGCAGAAGCACGGGCGGCGCTGCACAGCGCGCTCGGACAAATCTACGATCAGCGCAAAAAGCCGAAAGAGGCTTTCCGGCATTTCATCCAAGCGAATGAGATCGAGAAGGGGGAATTCAGCCTTAAGAACTTTCGCGGTCAGATCGAGGAACTCATTGCCACATTCACGCCGTTCTTCTTCATGAAAAAACATGGGTTCGGCGATCCGAGCGAGCGGCCGATCTTCGTTGTCGGCATGCCGCGGTCGGGCACTACGCTAACCGAGCAGATTCTCTCGAGTCATCCGCTGATCGAGGGCGCGGGAGAGCTGCCGCACATACAGAAGCTTCAATCCTCCATAGGGCATGCCAGCCAATGGCATTCGCTTATCAGCGGCATCGGCGACAGCCAGTGCAAGGGGCTGGCGCGGCGCTATCTTGGAGAACTCGAGCGGCATTCACGCTCGGCGGCCCGGGTGGTCGACAAGATGCCGCATAATTTCATGAATCTGGGTTTCATCGCGCTCATGTTTCCGAAGGCACGCGTGGTTCACTGCCGGCGCGATGCGATCGACAATTGCGTGTCGATCTATACGCATCGGCTGAACCAGTCGCATGGCTACAGCACCGATTTGAAGACGCTCGGCCTCTATTACCGGGAATACAGGCGGCTGATGGACCATTGGCAAAAGGTCGTTCCGCTGAAAATCTTCGAGCTGCGCTATGAAAATATGATCAGCGAGCAGGAAAGCACGAGCCGAGGACTCATCGACTTCGCCGGGCTGGAGTGGAACGACGCATGTCTAAGCTTCCATGAAACAGAACGAACCGTCCGCACCTTGAGCCGATGGCAGGTACGCCAGCCCCTCTACAGCAGCTCGGTCAAGCGGTGGAAGAAATACGAAGAATACCTGGGTCCGCTGATCGAGGGACTCGGGGATATCGCGGAGCTGAGCTGAGCGGCTCCCCTGCAGCGGCCGTGAAAAGCTGGCGGCCCAAGACGGAATAGGTTAGATTGCAGCCATCGGGAGAGAGAGCCATGTGCATGAGGAAATTGGCGGTTTTGGCGGCAGCATTCGGCATGATCATGTTCAGCAGCACCTGCTGGGCGGGCAAGGCTGACCACGGTTTTATCGGCTCGACGGGACGGGTGGAGCCGCATGCACGCTTTCCCAACGACGTCGCCTATGACTTCGGCACCGTGTCGCGGCGCGGCTCGAAAAGCGAACCTTATGTCGAACGCTGCCACTGGACGTTCGAACCTACGGCGTTCTTTTTCAAAAATCTCAAGCAAGTCTGCACGCGCCACACGCTCGAGAACACACAATAGCGCTATCTTTGCTCAAGCTCGTGCAAATACCCTGTTGAGGGCGGATTTCCGCCATTTTACTGGAAGAGCGAATCAGGCATAGTGCTGCCTAAGAATGCGGTGGGCCTGAGGGGTTTAATCATTGACGATGCGGAGGTTGGCGGCCGAATTTCTCGGCACGTTCTTGCTTGTAGCTGCGGTGGTGGGTGCGGCTGTCGTTTCAGGAAACGCAGCGGGGCTCGGTGTTGCATTTGCCGTGGGGCTGTCGGTCATGGCCATGGCCTATGCGGTGGGGCCGATTTCCGGAGGGCATTTCAATCCGGCAGTCACTGTGGGGCTTGCGGTCGCCAGGCGATTTCCTGCCGGCGACATCATTCCCTATGTGCTGGCCCAGGTTGCCGGCGGCATTGCTGCCGCTGGGTTCTTTATGCTCCTTTTGTCCGGAACGCCCGATTTCGCGGCTGGGGGCTATGCGTCGACGGGCTATGGCGAGCATTCCGCCGGCCATTTCACCCTTTTTGGCGGCTTCCTGACGGAACTGGTGTTCACCATGTTTTTCGTGCTGATCATCGCCCGGGTAACCCGCGTGAAAGAGGGGGCCGGCATGATGGCTCCCGTTGCCATCGGCCTCGCATTGACGGCCATGCATCTGATCAGCATACCGATTTCCAATACTTCGCTAAATCCCGCCCGGTCCACGGCTACGGCCCTATTCGCCGAGAGCTGGGCCTTGAAGCAATTATGGCTGTTTTGGCTCGCACCGCTTGCCGGCGGTGCGCTCGGAGGCCTTCTGGATCAATTTTTCAGCGAGAACTCATAACCTCCCAAATGCGTAACAGACTTGGGGCGGTCTCTCGGGGCCGCCCTTCTTTATTCCCCCAGGACGGCCACCCCTTGCAAAGGGGTTAATCGGTTCTTGGGGAATTAATAATTTGCAAATGTGACATGGACTTAAATTGACTTTTAGGACCGGGCCATTATGTTCCGCTCCAGAGGGCGCCTCATACATCGGCGACTCGCTTGAGATCCGCGCCCAATCCCAAAGAATCGTCGCCAGAACGGTTTCCAACTCGTACATGTCGTTTGAACAACTGGGACTCAGTCCAAAAGTGCTGGAGGCGGTAACGGCCGCCGGCTACACAACCCCTACCCCCATTCAGGCTCAGGCCATACCCCCCGCGCTCGAAAGACGCGATGTTCTAGGGCTTGCCCAGACCGGATCCGGCAAGACCGCCGCCTTCGCCCTCCCGATGCTCTCCATGATGGAGAAGGGACGCGCTCGGGCGCGCATGCCGCGCACGCTCATCCTCGAACCCACGCGCGAGCTTGCCGCGCAAGTACAGGAGGCGTTCGAAACATTCGGCAAGCAGCACAAGCTCACCATGGCGCTGCTCATCGGTGGGGTATCGTTCGATGAGCAGGACCGCAAGATCGACCGCGGCGCGGATGTGGTGATAGCCACGCCCGGACGCCTTCTCGATCACGTCGCGCGCGGCAAGCTGCTGCTCAATGCTATCGAGATCCTGGTGATCGACGAAGCCGACCGCATGCTGGACATGGGGTTCATTCCGGACATCGAGAAAATCTGCAAGCTCCTTCCAGTCACGCGGCAGACGCTTTTCTTCTCCGCCACCATGCCGCCCGAGATTCAGCGGCTCACGCATCAGTTCCTGCACAATCCGGCGCGCATCGAAGTGGCGCCGCCTTCCACCACCGCCGAAAGCATCGAGCAGCGGCTGGTGAAGGCGCCCGCCGACTTCACCGCCAAACGTGCGGCACTGCGCGATCTGCTGCGCAGCTTCGACAATGTGAAGAACGCCATCATCTTCGCCAATCGCAAGACAACGGTCGGCATCATCGAAACATCACTCA
>DATFOT010000306.1:0-5322 GCA_035265265.1 Aestuariivirgaceae bacterium
CCCAGGCATGCTGATTGGATGCGCGGCGGATCGCCTCGGGGCCGAAGCGCGTGCCTGGACGATTGGTCACCGCCTGATCAAAGGGAATGCCGGTGACGGCGATGTCGACGCCGCGCAGGTCACGGGTAAATCTGCGTCGCATGAACGATTGAGCGCCGGCATAGGTCGCCTCGACCTCGCTGCCGAAATGGCTGTCGCGGCGAAAGGCGGCGTCGCCCGGCAGGCGGTCGCGCCCCGGTTCATGCGCCATGGGCGGCTACTCCGTCAGGACGAGCGTGTCGCGGGGAAGCCAGGACACCCAGATATCCTGGCCCTGCCGAACACCGCTGCCGCCGGTGCGACTGTCGTTTTGAACATTGATGGACAGTTCCACGCCGTCCGCGCTGGTGACCACGACATGGCTCGTATCGCCGTAATAAGCGACGTCGCGGACAATGCCCTTGACGATGATGAGGTCCCGGCCCTTGGGTTGCTTCTCGGCGAGCTTGAGCTTTTCCGGCCGCACCGCCAGGGTGACACCGCCTTGCGTGTCGCCGTCCCACGGAATCTCGATGTGACCGAAGCTTTTGGTGTCGACGACAATGCGGCCGTCCTTGGAATCCTTCACATTGGCCTCTATGAGATTCACCTTGCCGATGAAGTCGGCGACAAAACGGCTGGCGGGATGCTCATAGAGCTCGGTCGGACCGGCGATCTGGCTGACCCTGCCGAGATTCATCACAGCGATGCGATTGGCCATGGAGAGCGCTTCATCCTGGTCGTGGGTCACGATAATGAAGGTGATGCCGACGGTGCGCTGAAGCCGTGTCAGTTCGAGCTGCATCTGCTCGCGAAGCTTGGCGTCGAGAGCGGAGAGCGGCTCATCGAGAAGCAGCACCTTCGGCCGCTTGACCAGAGCGCGAGCGAGGGCAACACGCTGCCGCTGGCCGCCGGAGAGCTGGTCGGGCATGCGCTCGGCGAGGTCACCGAGCTGGACCATGGCGAGAGCCTCTTCGGCGCGTCTTCGGGTTTCCTCGCGCGGCGTGCCGACAACTTTCAGGCCATATTCGACGTTGTTGCGCACCGACATGTGCGGGAAGACGGCGTAGGACTGAAACACCATGTTGACGGGACGCTGATTGGGCGGAACGAACGCCATGTCCTGGCCGTCAATGACAATCTGGCCCTCGGTCGGTGTTTCGAGGCCGGCAATCATGCGGAGCAAGGTGGTCTTACCGCAGCCTGAGGGACCGAGCAGGGCGAAGAACTCGTTGGGCGCGATGTCGAAGGATACGTCATCGACGGCAACAACGGGTCCGAAACGCTTGGTGATATTGCGAATGGAGATGATCGGCTTGGTCAATTAAGATCGCTCCTCAAACAGTCGTCGGCCGCGCAGGCGCCTGCAGCCGCATGGCGATGATCGTCGCCGCCACCGTAATGACGATTAGCGCTGTCGAAACGGCATTTATCTCAGGGGACACTCCGCGCCGCACCAAGGAATAGACTTTCACCGGAAAGGTGACGGTTTCCGGGCCCGATGTGAAGAAGGTAATGACAAAATCGTCGAGAGACAGGGTAAAGGCCAGGAGGGCGCCGGCAACGACGCCGGGTTGCATAAATGGATAGATGACGTTCCAGAAGGTCTGCCATTCCGATGCGCCGAGGTCCTTGGAAGCTTCCTCGAGCTCGCGGTTGAACCCCGCCATTCGGGCGCGAACGACGATGGCGACGAAGGGAAAGCAAAAGGCCACATGTGCTATGATGATGGTCGAGAGGTTGAACGGCCAGGGCAAAGCGGCGACGGCCTCCCACCAGCCCAGCCTGGCGAAGAATACCAGAAGCGAGACACCCATGCAGATTTCGGGGATCACGATGGGCAGCGCCATGAAGCCTTCATAGGCGGGTTTGCCGGGAAAACGAAATCGCCAGAGCAGCATGGCGACCATGGCGCCGAGGACGGTCGATATGACCGTCGCGAGGATGGCTATGACGAGTGAATTGGTAAAGGCCTCGAGGAGGGCCGTGTTTTCCCAGGCACGGACATAGTTGTTCAGCGTGAAGCCGCGCCAGACAACATTTCGCCGGTCGGTATTGAAGGAAAAGGCGACAAGCGTGACGATCGGCGCATAGAGCAAGATGAAGATCGCCAGGAACAGCAGCTTGAGCCACAGCCGCCGGCCATAGTCGAGGGGTCCCTGGCGGGCCTTGGGCAATCGCTGTGTCAGCGCTGGCTGGGGCTTGCGCTTAGACATCCACGCCCTTGCTGTGCCGGGTCAGCAGGGCGCGTACCGCCAGGGCGGCGAAGGTCGCATACATGAGCAAGAAGGATAGAGCGGCTCCGAAGGGCCAGTCGTTCGCTGCCTTGAACTGCCGCTCGATGATATTGCCGATCATCGAGGCGTTCGTGCCGCCGAGGAGGTCAGGTGTCAGAAACGAGCCGAGGCAGGGAATGAAGACGAGAATGATGCCGGATATGATGCCGGGCATGGTGAGCGGCACGGTTACTTTCAGGAACGTCGTCGACTGGGAAGCACCCAAGTCGAGACTTGCCTCGAGATAGGAGCGGTCGAGCCGCTCGATCGTCGCGTAGAGCGGAAGCACCATGAACGGCATGAAGACATAGACCAGGCCGGCGATAACGGCGCCATTGTTGTAGAGAAGCTCCAGGGGAACGAAGCTCTCGCCGAACAAATGGCCAAGCCCGAAGAGGCCGAACAGCGCCTTCAATTTCAGCCACAGCCATTCGAGAGTGAAATTGAGGTAGCCACGAGTGCGGAGCACGGCGATGAGCGCGTAGGTGCGGATCAGGAGATTGATCCAGAACGGCAGGATCATCAAAAGAAGCAGCAGTGCCTTCCAGCGCGCCGGAGCAAACACGATCCCGAAGGCAATTGGATAGGCAAACAGCAGGCAAAGGGCAGTCGCCAGCACGCTGATCCATACGGATTTCCAGAGTATCTGCAGGTATACCGCATTTAAGCTGCGCAGATAGTTGGAAAGGGTGCCGGTGACGGCATAATCAATTACCGACGTCTTCTCGGCAAAGGACATGATCCAGACGAGGCCCAGGGGCAGCAAAAAGAAGGCCACCATCCAAAAAGTGCCGGGAAGCGCGAATATCCAGAATACTGCCGGATTTTTCCGCCAACTCTCCAAGACAGCGACCCAGCCCTTTCGAAGAACCGAGCGGCCGGTGAGGGCCGCCCGGGAGCACGTAGATTAAGCGAGAGACAAGGCGCGGCACACAACCGCCCGCGCCCCTGAATTCATCAAGCCGCAGTGATGCGGGTCCAGGTTTCGTCGCGCAGACGCGTTCCTTCCTCGCCCACGTAAATCGCCGCTTCGCATTTCGCGACGACCTCGCTCGGCGGGAAGATGGCCGGGTTTTCCAGATATTCCTTGTCCATCAGCTTTTTCGCGGCAGCGTTGGGGGTGGCATATTGGATCGTCTTGGCTATCTTGGCGCCCGCCTCTGCATCGAGGACGTAATTGATGAAGGCATGGGCATTCTCAGGGTGGGGGGCACCCTTGGGGATCGCGAGGGTATCCTGCCACAGAAGACTTCCCTCGGTTGGAACGGCATAGGCCAGATCCTTGTCGTCGCCCATCACCTGAATAATGTCGCCGTTCCATTCCTGGGAGAGGTCGACCTCGCCCGAGGCGAGCAGATCCTGGCCATTGTCGTCGGCATAGACCTTGACGTTCTTCTTGCCGGCGATCAGCAGTTCCTCGGCTTTCTTCAGCTCCTCCGGCTTTACGGAATTGAGAGAGTACCCAAGATATTTGAGAGCTGAACCGATGACACTGGCTGCGTCGCCCAGGAGAGAAATTCGGCCGGCATATTTCGGCTCGTCGAGCACTAATTTCCAGCTGTCGACCGGCTCGGGAACCTTGCTCTTGCGGTAGCCTATGCCGAGTGTTCCCCACATATAGGGCACCGAGTGCTTGCGGCCGGGATCGAAGGTCGCGTCCTGGAACGGCGTGTCGATGTTCGACATGTTGGGGATTTTGGAGTGGTCAAGCGGGATCACCATGCCGGCGATGATCATGCGCTCCAGATTGTCGTTGGTAGGCACGATGACATCATAACCGGGATTGCCTTCCTTGAGCTTGGCGAAGAGCTCGTCATTGTCGGCGAAGAGATCCATCTTCACGTCGATGCCCGTCGCTTCCTTGAAATCGGCAAGGGTGGTTTCGCCGATATAGGTATCCCAATTGTACAAATTGAGCTTTTTTTCCTCCTGGGCGCGCGGCAGGCGCGGCACAAAGGTCAAGCCGGCTGCGAGCGCACCTGAGCCCAATAGAAACGAGCGGCGGCTCGGCCTGAAACGGGGACTGTTGATCTTCATATTTCCTTCCTCATCTCCTGTTGCACCTCAACGGCCCTCTCGTCGAAAAGGCCTTTCTTCCGCATTCTTCGTGACCCTCGGGCAGGCGGGAAGCCCCTGCCCCGGGCTATTGCATTTCCGATAGAACATCGGCGTGCGTAAGGTCAAACGACTTCCGTGCACGCTCAACCATGTCGTCGATCTCACCCGGTTCGATGCAGAATGGCGGCGCGAACACCATGGTGTCCCAGCAGGCCCGCATGACGAGCCCGTTCGCAAGGCAATGGTCGCGGCAAATGGTGCCGACCCGGCCCGGCTCGGCGAAGCCCGTGCGGGCGCGCTTGTCGCTCGCTAGCTCGATGGCGCCGATGAGGCCCTCCGTGCGGACCTCGCCGACGAGGGGATGATCGCAAAGCGTCATCATGCGCTCGCGAAGATAGGGAGCGAGCCTGCGCACCCTGTCGATCATCTTCTCGTCCTCAAGAATGCGGATATTTTCGAGCGCCACCGCACAGGCGGCCGGGTGACCCGAATAGGTGTAGCCATGATAGAACTCGCCACCCCTGTCGAAGAACTCACCGATCAATCTTTCGGAAACGGCCATCGCACCGATGGGAAGATAGCCCGAGGAAAGGCCCTTGGCCATGATCACGATATCGGGCCTGAACCCCATGGTCTCGAATCCCCACCAGTTGCCGGTGCGTCCGAAGCCGCAGATGACCTCATCGGAGACCATTAGAATCCCGTATTTCCGGCAGATACGCTCCACTTCCGGCCAGTAGGTGCCAGGCGGGATCAGAACGCCGGCAGCGCCCTGGATCGGCTCGCCGACGAAGGCCGCGACATTGTCGGGGCCGACCTCCAAGATCTTCTTTTCGACCTCGGCCGCGGCGTTGAGGCCGAAATCATCCGGAGAAAGATCGCCACCGAACCCATACCAATAGGGCTGCTGGACATGCACGAAACCGGGGAGCGGCAGGCCTCCCTGCTCGTGCATGCCGATCATGCCGCC
>DATFOT010000307.1:0-3401 GCA_035265265.1 Aestuariivirgaceae bacterium
CCGCAACCCAAAACCTGACGGGCCGTTATCGATTGACACTCTTGGTGAACCGGCCACACCTTGGCGCAATGGAAATTGCAATCGTTGGCGGGGGCATCGCGGGGCTGGCCTCTGCCATTGCTCTTGCCGGATACGAGCGCCGCATCGTTATTCTGGAACGTGCTTCCGCGATCGAAGAGCATGGTGCCGGCGTGCAGCTCGGACCCAATGCATTGCGAGCTGTGCGCGCCCTTGGCGTCTGGGAGAGGCTCTCTCCAAAGCTCTTCGCGCCTGCCGGTCTGCAGATCATGGATGCGCTTACCGGCGAACCGATCCGGCGATTCTGTTTCGGCCCGAAGTTCGAGGCGCGTTTCGGTGCACCTTACTGCCTCGTTCATCGTCGCGATCTCATCGAGGCTCTGCATGATGCCGCTCTGGCCACTGCCGGAGTCGAGCTTCTCACCGGTCGTCTAGTAAAGAAATTGCGCTTCGAGGATGAGGCGCCTGTTCTCGCTCTGGCCGATGGCTCCAGCATGTGTCCTCAAGCGGTAATCGGCGCTGACGGAATTGGCTCGGCCATCAGGCAGTCGCTGCTCGAGGATGGCTTGCCGGCCACACACGCCTGCACGATCTATCGCGCGATGATCCCGCGCATTACCGCGACCGCCCTCCCGAGCGACGTGGTTCTCTGGCTCTACCCCGGAGGACATGTCGTGCATTACCCCGTTGCCGGCGGCCAGCAGATGAATCTGGTAGCCGTCGCCGCCGGCGGGCCTGCGGCCGGCGATGCGGGCTGCACTGCCGATGAGGTTCTCGCGCGCTTTCCGGCGATGTCGGCCGACCTCCGCTATATCCTCGGTCTGGCGCCCGCCTGGACCCGCTGGCCGGCCGCCGACCGCACCCCGGCAAATGTCTGGGGACGGGCAGGCACGACCTTGGTCGGCGATGCGGCTCATCCCATGCTCCCTTATCTTGCCCAGGGCGCTGCAGCGGCCCTCGTCGATGCTGTGACGCTGGGCAGCTGCACCTCGGCCGAGCCCAAGATTTCGGCAGCTTTCCGCCATTATGAAGCGTTGCGAAAAGATCACACGGCCCGTCTTCAACGGCTCTCTCGGCGCCAGGGCGAGGTCTATCATCTCGAAGGCTGGAGAGCCGATCTGCGCAATAGGGCACTCGCTATCCTCCCGGAATCGCTATTTTTCTCGCGAATCGGCTGGATCTATGCTTGAAATTTTCTCGTCTGTTCTTGAGGGCGAAGCGTAAGTATTTACGTTGATGGCGGAACCTTAAGGTGGCCGTCACAGTTCAGCCGCAACAAAACCGTCGTCGATTTCTAGCTCACGCCTGCCCTTCTTCATGGGTGGGCGATTGTTGTCTCGAACAGGACTTTTTTTCGAATGATTTCATCGTTTGCCGCTACTGAGCCATTGACGCCGCCTCGTGTCGGACTGACGAGCTTGGCCGCCGAGACCCGCCAGATCGTTGATCATCATCAGGAAGTGCATGTGCGCAGCCGGCGCAAATTGTCGCTCTTTGCCTCAGGCTTGCTGGTCGCGACCGCTTTGGTGCTCATTCTTCTGAGCGCCGCAACCCTTTAGCGGCTCGCTTTGACTTCAACCGGCTGAACTGCTTGATTGGGGTGCCATTTGCATCCACGGACGTTGGAAGACGGAACAAACGCCGCCCCCCGTCCGTATAGGGCTTTGACAGTCCGATGGCTTGAACCCCTTGGGAGAATCAAGATGCGTGTCACCTTTCCACTTATGCTTTCTTTTGCCATTCTCATCGGCCCACCTGCCTATGCCGCCGGCAGCGGTGGTGGCAACAGCGGCGGAAATTCCACCCCGACCTGCAAGGCGGGCTTGGTATGGGACAAGAAAAAGAAAAAATGCGTGCAGAAGGATGCGCAGATCTTCCCCGACAGCGAGCTGACCGAACAGGCTTGGGCGCTCGCCCGCAAGGGCGAATTCGAAGCTGGCCGCATCCTCTTCAACGCGGTCGCCAACAAGCAGGCCCCGGAAGTGCTGAACGGGCTGGGCTATACCAACCGCAAGCTGGGCCAGTTCGACGTCGCCATCGATTACTATCGCCAAGCGATTGCCCTGGACCCCAACTATGCCGAAGCGCGCGAATATCTCGGCGAGGGCTATGTCACCATGGGCAAGATCGATCTTGCCAAGGAGCAGCTCGGCGAGATCAAGCGCATCTGCGGCACCTCATGCGAGGAATATGCCGAGCTGAACGAAGCGATCGAAGAGGCGGTGAAATCCGCCGGAGCGCAATAGGCCAGTAAGAGACGCGATTTCATCAGGCACCCCGGCCTTGGCCGGGGCGCTTTATTTATGGCTGTTGCTTGTCGTACCCTGAAATTCACTTCGAAAGATGCCGCCAATGAACGACGTTGAACTCAGAGCTTTGCAAGCTCCGCTCAAGGAACGCTACCGCTCCAGGCCTGAAACAGCCGTGATTACTCTCGCAGCGGAAGGCGACATCGGTGAGGGCGTTACCTGCTCGGTGGCGACCGCGTCCGCCATGGTCAGAGCCGGGCTCCATCCGGCGACCGGCGGGACCGGCGTGCATGCCTGCTCGGGAGACATGCTCCTCGAGGCGCTCGTTGCCTGCGCCGGCGTTACGATGAACGCCGTTGCCACCGCGCTGGGTTATGCCATCCGCGGCGCACATGTGCGCGCCGAGGGCGATCTCGATTTCCGTGGCACGCTCGGTATCGACAAGGAAGCGCCCGTGGGTTTCCGCGACATCCGCCTGTCATTCAATATCGATTCCGACCTTAGCGATGAGCAGCGCGCCACCCTGCTCAAGCTCACCGAGCGTTATTGCGTGGTCTATCAGACCCTGCGTAAGCCTCCCGAAACAAAAATATCGCTCTCATCCATGTAGCATCCTCGGCAACCCCCGGCGTCATTCCGGCGAAAGCCTGCTAAAGTCTTCATGGCCGGAGTTGATCCGGCCATCTCGCGCCAGCGCTCCACCTTCCCCTGAACTGCCGCTGCCCCTATATAGGTCTCGATGGGTCACTCGCGACAAAATGGAGGGTTTTCCGAAACACCGCAGCCCCCGCTCGAGGGCACGGCCGTGCCGGCACATCTGCGTCAGCGCCCAGATCCGCGCGCCGGCATAATCGATCCGCGCGATGGCTTGCGCCATCTGCGGCCCGAGATGGAAGAGCTTGCCGTCTTCACGCCCTATCGCCCGCCGCGTCCGGAAAAATCCGAAGGCGGCCGGATCCTCCGCATCGTTTCGCATTTCGAACCCAAGGGCGACCAGCCCCAGGCCATCGCCGAGCTCGTCCAGGGTGTGAGGGCCCATGAGCGCGATCAGGTGCTGCTTGGTGTTACTGGCTCCGGCAAGACCTTCACCATGGCCAAGGTGATCGAGCAGACGCAGCGCCCTGCCCTGGTTCT
>DATFOT010000308.1:0-4185 GCA_035265265.1 Aestuariivirgaceae bacterium
CCTTCATCCCGGAAGCGCAAGCTGGCGGAAGGATTTTCGTATTTTCGTCATTCCGGCGAACGCTGTAATCCAGCGCTGACATGCTGGGTAACGTCTGGGAAGTGTGATGGAATATTCCCCGGGGTCAGACCGTAGGGATGATAGGACTATCGATGGACTTCCGTAGTGAACTCACCGCCCAGGTGCCCCATCTGCGCCGCTTCGCCAGGGCGCTTGCCCGTGATGCTGCACTCGCCGATGACCTCGTGCAGGACTGTGTCGAACGCGCTTTGCGAAAGCAGCATCTTTTCGATGAAACCCGCAATCTCAGGACTTGGCTTTTCACCATTTTACGCAACCTCTTCATCAGCGGGCTGAGGCGCAATGGCCGGGCCTCGGCGGCCAAATCTGTGGACGATCTTCAGGCCGGTGAGGATGCCGTGCGGCCGGAACAGGAGAGCACCCTTGCTCTGTCCGATATCGTAAGCGCTCTCGACCGGCTGCCATTGGCCCATCGCGAGGTTCTTCTGCTGGTGGCGCTGGAAGACATGAGCTACCGGGATATTGCCGAGGTGACGGGGGTGCCGGTCGGCACTGTGATGTCGCGACTTTCACGCGCCCGCATGAGCCTCCGCGCTGCCCTGGAGGAGGGCGAACCCATGAGCTTGAGACGCATCAAATGATTCGACCGAACAACAAACACGACTGGATCCTTCACGCCTATGCCGACGGCGAGCTCGAGCCGTCGGAGAAAACGCTGCTCGAACGCGAACTCGTCCACGACGCCGAGGCGCGTGCGGCCATCGAAGCTTGGCACCGCCAAAAACAGGCGCTGAAACAGGCTTTCTCCGATGTCATGTCTGAAGAAATTCCGCCAATCATAAAAGCAACGCTCAATGTCCCGGACTCTCGGCAACGCCACTGGCAACTCCCCGCTGCAGCTGCTGCTGTTTTCGCAATTGTTCTGATCGTTTCCGCAATTTATCTCAACTTCGGTCTCGGCCGGGCAGAGGCCAGGACCCTGGCCGAGGAGGCATTGTCGGCGCATATCGTCTATGCGGCCGAAATCCGCCACCCGGTTGAAGTTCCCGCAGCCGAGAAAGAGCATCTGATCTCCTGGCTCTCAAAGCGCCTAGATGGTCCGATCGAGCTTCCCGACCTCTCCTCTCAAGGCTTTCACCTGATCGGCGGACGCCTCTTGCATGAAGGCCGCAGGCCCGCCGCCCAATTCATGTATGAGGATAATCGGCATCGCCGGCTCACTATCTATCTTGCGCATAACTCCGGCCGCCGCGAGGCGTCGTTCAAGGTCCAAAAGGAAGGCGGCTACACTACCTGTTACTGGCTCGAAGGAGGCATGGGCTATGCTGTTGCCGGCGAGCTGGCGCCTGCCGACATCGTGCCGCTCGCGCAGGTTATTTACGCCACGCTCGAAGGGGAGCGTTGACCTCGGAACCTGTGTCCGTTGCCAGGCTAAGGCGGGTTCCACTGTGGCGGAGAATGCGCTAGAACCCGCACGACTGAAGGACAAACCCTGACCTGCATATGAACGACCAGACATCCGCAGCGGCGAGCCGCGATTATCGGGAGACTCTCTTTCTGCCGAAGACCGACTTTCCCATGAAAGCCGGCCTGCCTCAGAAAGAGCCGGAACTGTTGAAGCGCTGGCAGGCCATGGACCTATACCTTCTGCTGCGAGAGGCTTCCCGTGATCGCCAGCGTTTCATTCTTCACGACGGCCCTCCTTATGCCAACGGCCATATTCACATCGGCACGGCGCTAAACAAGATCCTGAAGGACTTCGTGGTGCGCTCCCGGCAGATGATGGGCCACGACTCCAATTACGTGCCGGGCTGGGACTGCCACGGCCTACCCATCGAATGGAAGGTCGAGGAAGAGCATAGAGCGAAGGGCAGGGACAAGGACGCCATCCCCATCAACGAGTTTCGTGCGCGATGCCGCGCCTTCGCCGAGCACTGGCTCACCGTGCAATCGGCCGAGTTCCAGCGCCTGGGTGTCGTCGGCGACTGGAAGAACCCCTACACGACCATGAACTTCGCAGCCGAAGCTCAGATTGCCCGCGAACTCATGAAATTCGCCGCCTCGGGCCAGCTCTACCGCGGTTCCAAGCCGGTGATGTGGTCGGTCGTCGAAAAGACCGCCCTTGCGGAGGCGGAGATCGAATATCAGGACTATGTGTCCGATACCGTGTGGGTGAAATTCCCGGTGAAATCGCCGTTGGAAGAGGCGCCTCTGTACCTCGTGATATGGACCACGACGCCTTGGACAATTCCCGGCAACCGGGCAGTCAGCTATTCGGGCACAATCGGCTATGGCATTTATGAGGTCACCGATGCCCCGGAAGGCAATTGGGCGCGGAAGGGTGATCGTTTCATCCTCGCCGATTCACTTGCCGCTTCCGTGATGCAATCAGCCAAAGTCGCAGCCTATGAAAGGCAGCGCGACTGCCCCGCCGATTATCTTTCCGCAGCGCTCGCCGCGCATCCGCTGCGCGAACGGGGCTACGTGTTCGACGTTCCTTTGCTCGAAGGTGATCACGTCACCGAAGAGGCCGGAACCGGTTTCGTTCACACCGCCCCCGGTCATGGCGCCGATGACTTCGAAATCTGGACGGCCAATGAACCGGCGCTGAGGCGGCGCGGCATCGATACACATATTCCCTTCACCGTGGATGCCGAGGGCCGTTTCACCAGTGAAGCACCGGGCTTCGAAGGCAGGCGTGTCCTCACCGACAAGGGCGAGAAAGGCGACGCCAATGAAGCGGTGATCAAGGCGCTGGGGGAGGCCGGCATGCTCGTCGCAAGGAGCCGTCTCAAGCACCAATATCCCCATTCCTGGCGCTCCAAGAAGCCGATCATCTTCCGCAATACCCCGCAATGGTTTATCTCCATGGGCGATGGCACCCCGCATGGCCTGCGACAGAAAGCGCTCGCCGCAATCGACGAGGTCCACTGGGTTCCCCCGCAGGGGCGCAATCGTATCCGCGGCATGATCGAGGCGCGACCGGATTGGGTGATCTCCCGCCAGCGCGCCTGGGGCGTGCCGATCACCGTCTTCGTCAGCAAGTCGAGCGGTGAAATTCTTCGTGACGGCCGGCTCGACGAGAGGATCGCCTCGATCTTCGAGCGCGAGGGCGCGGATGCTTGGTTTGCGGAAGGCGCGCATGCGCGTTTTCTGACGGGTCTCGTCGATGATCCTGCCGACTGGGAAAAGGTCGACGACATTCTCGATGTCTGGTTCGAATCCGGCTGCACCCATGCCTTCGTTCTGGAGAAGCGAACCGATCTTCATTGGCCGGCCGACGTTTATCTCGAAGGGTCCGACCAGCACCGCGGCTGGTTCCATTCCTCCCTGCTCGAAAGCTGCGGCACCCGTGGCCGAGCCCCCTATGAAACGGTCGTTACCCATGGCTTCACCATGGCCGAGGATGGTCGCAAGATGTCGAAATCACTCGGCAACCAGGTGTTCCCGCAGGACGTGATCAAGCAATCCGGTGCGGACATTCTTCGTCTCTGGGTGGCCTCGACCGATTACACCGACGACCAGCGTATCGGCCCCGAAATTCTCAAATCCAACGTCGAGGCCTACCGCAAGCTCAGAAACACCTTTCGCTATCTTCTCGGCGCGCTCGCCGACTGGCAGGATTATGAGCGTGTCGGCCAGCGTGATATGCCTGAGCTCGAGCGCTATATTCTTCATAAGCTTGCCGAATTGCATGATGGCGTTCTTAGATCCTACCGCGACTATGATTTCAAGCGCGTCTATTATGCGCTGTTGCATTTCATGAACACCGATCTTTCGGCATTCTATTTCGATATCCGCAAGGATTCGCTTTATTGCGATCCTTTCACCGCGCTGCGTCGCCGCGCCTGCCGCACGGTGATGGATCAGCTGTTTCATTGCCTGACCACTTGGTTCGCTCCCATCCTCTGTTTCACCACGGAAGAGGTATGGCTCACCCGCTTCGGCGGTGAAGCCAGCTCGGTGCATCTGATGGCTTTTGCCTCGCCTCCCGCCGAATGGCGCGACGATGCCCTGGCGCAAAAATGGGAGAAACTGCGCACGGTTAGGCGCGTCATCACCGGTGCGCTCGAGATCGAACGTCAGGAGAAGAAGGCCATCGGCCCCTCTCTCGAGGCGGCACCGATCGTCTATGTGACCGATCCTGCATTGCATGCAGCGCTC
>DATFOT010000309.1:0-9444 GCA_035265265.1 Aestuariivirgaceae bacterium
TCCGCCTGGATCGTCACGTCGAGCGCGGTCGTCGGCTCATCGGCAATCAGCAGGTCGGGATCATTGGCGATGGCCATGGCAATCATGACCCGCTGGCGCTGGCCGCCCGAGAGTTCGTAAGGATAAGATCTGAGCCGGCGCTCGGCATCGGGGATGCGGACGAGCTCCAACAGCTCCAGCGCCCGCACACGGGCCGCGGCGGCATCGATATGCTGGTGCCGGATGATTGGCTCGATGATCTGATGGCCGACGGCATAGAGGGGATCGAGCGAGGTCATCGGCTCCTGGAAAATCATGGTAATCTTGCGGCCGCGGACATTGTTCAGCTCGCGAGGCGTAAGTGCCAGAAGATTGACACCGCGGTAATCGGCGATGCCGCTCACCTCACCGTTCTGAGCAAGCAGGCCCATGACGGCCATCATCATCTGGCTCTTGCCCGAACCCGATTCACCGACGATGGCAAGGGTTTCACCGGCGCTCACCTCCAATGAGGCGCCCTTGACCGCCTCGATCACTCCGTCGGCGGTGCGAAAGCTGACCTTCAGATTCCGCACCTGCAAGATCGGAGCGGCGCGGGGCATCGGCTCAGCGATCTTTCGGATCGAGTGCGTCACGCAATCCGTCACCGATGAAGTTCAAGGCGAACAGCGTGGTGGTGAGAAAGAATGACGGAAAGATCAGAAGCCAGTCGGCAGTACCGATGTTTTTCGCTCCCTGCGAGATCAGCACACCCCAGCTCGACATGGGCTCCTGCACGCCAAGCCCCAGAAAGGAGAGGAAGCTTTCCAGAATGATGACCTGAGGGACGAGCAGCGTCATATAGACGACGACCGGGCCGAGCGTGTTGGGGATGATGTGGCGGCGCAATATTCCGGGCTGGCTGACACCGAGGGCATCGGCTGCCTGGATGAATTCCTGGCGTTTGAGCGACAGGGTCTGGCCGCGGACGATGCGCGCCATGTCGAGCCACAGGACCGCGCCAACGGCAAGAAACATCAGCACGAAATTTCGGCCAAAGAACACGACCAGCATGATGACGAAGAAGATGAAGGGCAGCGAATAGAGGATATCGACGATGCGCATCATGACTTCATCGACCCGCCCGCCGAGGAAGCCGGAGGTGGCGCCATAAACGACTCCGATGCCCACGGCGACAAAACCGGCGAGAAGGCCGATGGCCAGGGAGACGCGACCGGCGATCAGCGTGCGGGTCAGCAGGTCGCGGCCGACATTGTCGGTGCCGAAGGGAAAGTAATGCTGCTCGATGCGGGCGCTGAGCGTGAGTTCGGAGCCGTCGGAGGATCGCCGCTCCACCCGTGCATCCGCAAAGGTGCTGGAGCGGTCGAAATAGCGCGTCACGCGCTCGTCGATGGGCTTAGCCGCGGCGAGCCGGGCAACAATGCGTCCGTCCTGCTTGTGCCATTCGGCGAGTTCGACACGCGCGCGCGCCGCCGCGTCTCCCACGGCTTTCTTTATCGTCGCCTCAGAGGGATAGGGATCGAGGCTCGGCGGTACACGCACATAATCCTGATAGATCGCCGAAAAGCCGTGGGGCGTGAGCCACGGCCCGACGAGGCAGGCCAGAACCATGAGCACAAGATAGAAGGCGCTGAACATCGCGGCGCGGTTCGCCTTGAGCCTGCCCCAGGCATCCACCCACAGAGAGCGGCCGGCAAAGGGAGCGGGAGCTGCAAGGTCAGTCATAGCGTACCCGCGGATCCACCGCCGCATAGAGAATGTCGACGATGAGGTTGAACAGAATGGTGAAGAGCGCGATGACGACGACGGTGCCCATGACGAGCGTGTAGTCGCGATTGAGCGCGCCCTCGACGAAATAGCGGCCGATGCCAGGTATCGAAAAGATCGTCTCGACAATAACAGAGCCGGTAAGCAGGGCTGCAGCCGCGGGCCCGGCATAGGAAATGATGGGCAGGACAGCGCCGCGAAGCGCATGTTTGACGACGACGGACATCGCAGAGAGCCCGAGTGCCCTGGCGGTGCGAATGTGGTGCGAGCGCAGTGACTCGATCATGGAGCCGCGCATCAGGCGCGCGACGATGGCAATCTGAGGCAGGGAAAGAGTGACGATGGGCATGATCTTGTGGCGCAACATGCCGCCGCCCCAACCGCCGACGGGCAGCCAGGCCAGGAACAGGCCGAAGGTGAGCTGGAGGAGAGGAGCTATGACAAAGGTCGGAATGGTACTGCCGGCGGTGGCCACGGCGATAACGAAGTAATCGATCGATTTGTTCTGGTTCAGAGCTGCGACGACGCCAAGACAGCCGCCGATGACGAGCGCAAGCAGCAGCGCACTCGCACCGAGCTGGATCGATATCGGCAATCCCGCCCGAAAGAGCTCGGCCACCGTGAAGTCGGGAAGCACGTAGCTCGGCCCCAAATTGCCGTGGATGAGATCGTTCAGGTAATAAAGATATTGCTGCCAGAGAGGCTCGTCGAGATTGTACTGGCGCTGGAGATTTGCCTTGACGACCGGGTTGAGACCCTTCTCCTGGTTAAAGGGCCCGCCGGGAGCGACACGCATCACAAAAAAACTGATGGTGACGATCACGAAGAGCGTGGGTATGGCGGAGAAAAAGCGCCGAATGACGTAACTCAGCATGGCATGCGCCGAGGTTCCGGCTCCCGCCGCTTGCGGGCAGGAGCCGAAATGATCTTGCGTTACATGGTTTTCGTTATGAAGCGAGTGGGGTGAACATCCATGACGTTGTCGTCAAACCCTTTGAGCTTGGGCGACACGATATTGTGGAAGGAATAGAAAAGCAGCGGAATGTAAGGCGTGTCGCGGACGAAAATCGCCTCGGCCTGGGAAAGAAGCTTCGAGCGATTGCCCGGGTCGGGTTCCGAGGCGGCCTTGGCCATCAGGTCATCATATTCCGGGTTGGAGTAGAGTGCGTAGTTGCTGCCGTCGCCGGTAACCAGCAGGCGGAGGAAGGTCTCCGGATCCTTGTAGTCGGCGATCCAGCCGGCACGGGCGACGTCATAGTCGCCATGCTGCTCCAGCATCCCGTAATGGGATTTGGTGTCGGTGTTCTTCAGTGTCACCTCAATGCCCAGCGGCTTGAGCATGTCCTGGACGGCCACCGCGGTATTCTGATGGTTCTCCGAGGTGTTGAAGTTCAGCGTCATCTTCAGCGGCTTGTCCGGGCCGTAGCCTAGTTCGGTCAGGACCTTCTTGGCTTCATCCTCGCGGTCGATCTGCGACATGTCGGCATAATCGGCAACGCTTGCCTCATAGCCCTTGATGCCGGGAGGAACGAAGGAATAGGCGGGGATCATGCTGTTCTTCCACACCTTCTCAGCGAGGAAGTCGCGGTCGATGGCCATCGAGATCGCGCGGCGGAGCTTGGGATCATCCCAAGGCTTCTTGTCGGTTTTGAACGTGTAGTAGTAGGTGCCGAGATAAGGCGCGATGCGCAGCTGATCGCCGAATTTGGCGCGGATTTCCTCGAGCTGCTCCGTCGGAAGATCGTCGTTGGAATCGAGCTCGCCGGCTTCATACCGTTTGAGGGCGGCGGAGCGGTCTTCCGTCGGAATGTAGTTGACGGTGTCGATAGCAACATTGGCGGCGTCATGGAACTTGGGATTCTTGACTAGCTTGATGTGATCGTTGGGGACGAATTCAGCAAGCGTATAGGCGCCGTTGGAAACAAGGTTGCCCGGCTTGATGAAGTCGGCGCCGAGCGCGTCGATGTTCTTCTTGTTGACCGGATAGGCGGCTTGATGGGTGAGCATTTCGAGGAAATAAGGGGTCGGCGCATTCAAGGTGATCTCGAGGGTCTTGTCATCGACCGCCTTTACACCCAGCGAACTCGGGTCGGCCTTGGCGGCGGCATCGTTGATCTCCTTCGCCCCCTTGATGGGATAGAGCATCCCAGCATATTCCGCAGCGGTTTCGGGGTTGAGAAGCCTCTGGAAGGAATAGACGAAATCCTGAGCGGTGACGGGATCGCCACTCGACCACACCCCATCGGGACGTAGCTTGAAGGTGTAAACCTTGCCATCGTCGGAAACGGTCCAGCTTTCCGCGGCGCCGGGGATCAACTCGGCCTTGGAATCCTGCATGACGAGACCGTTGAACAGATCGCGCAGGATGTGCGCTTCATAAACGGTCGAGGTCTTGTGGGGATCGAGCGATTCCGGATCGGCGGAATTGCCGCGATTGTAGACCACCTCCGCGCTGGCTGCGCCCAATCCCAACAGGATCATCGCAAATCCGGCGATAAGGGCTCGCAATACGGATTTCATGCATACCTCCCTTGACTAACGGTTGAGAATTCGTCCGCCACTGGCTTATCGGCGGCTTCTTCTCAGGACTATATCACCGGCTGCCCGAGACGCAAAAGCCGATGGCGCTTGTCCCCATGGCGCAAAGTTAACCAGCATGCTTTGATGTCGCGCTTCCCAAGGGGAATACATGGATCTCGAGCATGAATACAACATGCGGGTGCGCGTGCCCGAGCACCCTCGGGTGATCGCGCAATGGGAGCAGGACGCGGCCCAGTTCCGGAAGTCGGCACGCGCGGATTATGAGCTTGCCTATGGCGCCCGCCCGCGCAACCGGGTGGACGTGTTCTGGCCGGCCAAGGACCAGGGCGCGGTTGCCCTGTTCATCCACGGCGGCTATTGGCGATCGTTCGACAAGAACATGTTCAGCCACATGGCCAAGGGGCTTTCGGCCCATGGGATCGTGGTTGCGATCGCCTCCTACACGCTATGCCCGGAGGTGCGCGTCGGCGACATCATAGAGGAGATGCGCCAGCTCGTTATCTATCTCAGGAACAAGTTTCGCCGGCGGCTGTTCGTGTTCGGTCATTCCGCGGGCGGACATTTGGCGGCGGCAATGCTGGCGACGAAATGGGAGCTGTTCGGTCATCCCAACGACTTGGTGCCATCGGCGGTGGCGATCAGCGGCGTGTTCGATTTGAGGCCGTTGATCGGGACATCGATGAACGAGGACATCCGCCTCGAAGAAGGCACGGCACGGGTGTGGAGCCCGCTGTTGTGGCCGAGCCCGGCGGGGCGAAGTTTCGAGGCGTGGGTCGGACGCAAGGAATCGGACGAGTTCATCCGCCAGAGCCGCAGCATCGTGGCGCCCTGGCGCGGAGCCGGGGTGCACACGGGATATTACGAGATCGCCGGCCAGGATCATTTCACCGTGCTGGCGCCCTTCGCCCATCCCGACAGCGAGCCGACGGCGCGCCTGGCCGATATCGCGCTAAAAACCCGGTGAGGAACGGCCGATGAGAAACGAAAACAAGGGCGTTCGGACAATCGCGGTTCATGCGGGTGAAG
Organism: Aestuariivirgaceae bacterium; assembly: GCA_035265265.1. Classification (GTDB taxonomy): domain Bacteria; phylum Pseudomonadota; class Alphaproteobacteria; order Rhizobiales; family Aestuariivirgaceae; genus DATBLQ01. Next base: position 5,314 of record DATFOT010000309.1, read on the forward strand.
GCATCGACCCCGTTACCCGCGCCTCCTCGCCCAATCTGGTGATGTCTTCGACATTCGCGCCAGCCGAAGTGACGGGATTCTCGGCACGCAACCGCATGGGCTATGAAGGCTTCACCTATGCGCGGGTATCAAATCCGACCGTGCGGCAGCTCGAGGATAAACTGGCCGCACTCGAAGGCGGGGAAAAGGCCCTCTGCTTCGGCTCCGGCATGGCGGCATCGCACGCGCTGATCGCGGGCCGGCTGTCGAAGGGCGACCATCTCATTATCTCGGATTCGAATTATGTCGGCACCGCGGAGCTCGTGCGCGATTCCCTGCCGCGGTTCGGCATCGAGGTGACGCCCGTCGATACCTCCGATCCCGAGCAGATCGCCCATGCCATCAAACCGGAAAGCCGGATGCTGTGGATCGAAACTCCGGCCAATCCGATCATGCGGCTCTCCGACATCGAAGCCGCCAGCGCGCTTGCACATGAAAGGGGGGTCCGCGACGTCGTGGTCGATTCGACCTTCGCCACGCCCATCGCTACGCAGCCCTTGGCACTCGGCGCCGATTTCGTCGTGCATTCGCTGACCAAATATATCGGCGGGCATGGCGATGCGATGGGCGGCGCCGTGATCGGCCGCAGGCCCGATCTCGAAGCCCTCAATCTCGAGGCAACCGTGCATTACGGTGGCGTGCTGTCACCGTTCAATGCCTGGCTGATCCTGAGGGGAGCGGCAACCCTGCCCTTGCGGATGCGGGCGCATGAGGAGGCCGCGACCGCGGTCGCGCGGTTCCTGGAAGGGCACAGAAGCGTGAAGCGCGTCATCTATCCGGGACTCGCATCGCATCCGCAGCATGCACTCGCCCGGCGGCAGATGAAAAATTTCTCCGGCATGCTTACCTTCCAAACCCATGTAAAGGGTGCCGCGGTGGCGGCGCGAATGATCGAGGCCTGCGAAGTCGTGCATTATGCCGTTTCGCTCGGCCATCACCGCAGCCTGGTTTATTGGATTCCGACGAAGGACCTGATGCGATCATCGTTCAGGCTCGAGGGAGAAGCGCTCGAACGCTACGTGGCCTTCGCCGGAGAGGGCGTGTTCCGCTTTTCGGCAGGCATCGAGGATGCCGAGGATATCTGCGCGGATCTCGCCAAGGTACTTTGACTTCAGCTCAGGCGCTCGCCGCCCGGCGCGAGTTGCGGCCCGAGCCGTTCCGGCGCGAGGCGCGCGATTGCGCTTCGCCGACAATGCGCTCCGCCTGCTCCTTGGCCATGTCGATGATGCGCGCGGCATCGCGCTGCGCCTCGAGGATGACGGTTTCATAGCTTTGAGCCGGGGGAGCGGGCTCGCCTTGCGGGCTTTGCGGCGCCTGCTGGAACAGGTCGCGCGCCAGAGCCTGGCTTTGCGTTCCGTAATCGGCCAGCATCTGCTGGAAAAAGGCAGACTGGATGGCCAGAACATCGCCGGGGCTGCGGCACTGGCGCAGCCGCTGGGAAAGGTCGCAATAACGGTTCATCCGCAGAAGCGAGAACCGCATCAGTTCCTCCTGCCAGCGCGCTGCCATCGAAACGGCCGCGCTGCCTGTCTCGGCAACGAGATGAGGGCTGGGTGATAACAAACGTTTTTCGGCGGGTTGCTGCATCTCACTCCTCCTTGGTAACCCATCAACCGGCTTATCCAAGCGACCCTTCGGGGCAATAGAATGGCCTTCCTGCCCGGTATTACAGCGAATGTTTCGAGCGCAGGCATTCCCGCCCGGAACGCCTGCCGCCCGGTTTGCTCCTAGTATGGCCGCCGCGATATGTTGCCGGTCCGGGCGTTGACCGTCACGAGCCAGAGCCGGCCGCGGCGGAATGCTTCGAAGGAGTGGATTCGCCCACCGCAACTGAGCCGCCGCACACGATTATATCCGCGGTCGCGGACCAACGAGCGTGCCTCGCCGCAGCTGATTCTCCGCCGGCGATAGTCATAATCCTCGTCGTAGTCATTACCGTAGATTCCAACGCCAGGAACTCCGACGCCGATGTTCACATCAACATCCGGAGAGCCGGCCATAGCGGCCGGACCCGCGAAGGCCAGTGTGAAGGTCAATCCGACGCATAACAGAAATTTTCGCATTATTTTCCCCTTGCTGAGATTCCCACCACAACCCACGGGCTTCAGTCTAGCCCTGGGGCGGACAACAATCAATGCGCGCAGCAAACGGGCCTCAAGCATCGCGGCGCTGTTTTTCCACGGCATCGACCGCAATGCGTTCGCGATAGGCATGCTTCTGGCGGTAATAGCTCCTGATGCCGAAGGGAAGGAGGGCCAGGTAGAGGAGAGCGAAAAAGGTCAGCACCTCCCAGGTGAAGGCAATGAGCAGGGCGACGGTGAATGCCGCGATGCCAAGGATCGGCAATACCAGCTCGCGGTTGACGCGCTGGCCGATCGTCTTGCCGGAATAGGTCGGAACGCGACTGATCATCATGACGGCAATGGCGGCAGTATAGGGAAGGATGAATTTGGCGGCGAGCTCGCCGCTCGGCGCGACGCCGAGGAAACCCAGATACATGGGCAGCATGGCGAGGCCGGCACCGGCGGGGGCCGGAATACCGCTGAAAAAATTCATCATCCAGGCAGGCTTGTCGGGATCGTCGATGGCGACGTTGAAACGGGCGAGCCGCAGCGCGCAGCACACCGCGAGTGCGAGCGCCACGATCCAGCCCAGATTGCGCAGGGCGTGCAGCGACCAAAGATGAATGAGCACCGCCGGGGCGACGCCGAAATTCACGAAATCGGCGAGCGAATCAAGCTCGGCGCCAAAGCGGCTCGACCCTTTGAGCATGCGGGCAAGCCGGCCGTCGACCGCGTCGAGCATGATGGCGAGAATGACGCAGCCCACCGCCAGCTCGTAACGGCCTTCGATGCCGAGCCGGATCGCGGTGACACCGCTGCACAAGGCAAGCAGCGTGATGAGATTGGGCAGAAGAACGCGCACCGGAATGCTCTTGAAGCGGGGCAGACGGTCGGGATCGCCGTCGCCGGAGGCGGGTTCGAGATCAGGAATAGTCATGGCGTTTTCCTTTTTACGACCGGCGGCAGGCTCTTAGCCCCTCCAGAGCGGTCAGATCGGCCAGAACAGTCTCTCCTGCAATCGCACGCTGGCCAATTGCAACAAAAGGCATGTGACCCTCCGGAAGGTAAATGTCAACACGGCTGCCGAATCGAATAAGGCCGACGCGCTGGCCGGCCTCGACCTCGCTGCCCTCCTCCACAAACCTGACGATCCGGCGCGCGACCAGGCCGGCAATCTGCACGACGCCGATGCGGCGCCCGGCGTCAGTCTCGATGGTGAAGGCCTGGCGCTCATTGTCTTCGCTAGCCTTGTCGAGATCGGCGTTGACGAATTTGCCGGGCACATAAACAATGCGGATGATCCTGCCGTCGATGGGCGCGCGATTTACATGCACATCGAAGACATTCATGAAAACGGAGATACGCTGGCGGGGGCCGTCGCCGAGAGCGAGCTCGGGGGGCGGGGTGACTTCTCCGATGGCGCTGATGCGGCCATCGGCTGGGGAGATGACCAGCCCGTCGCGAACCGGCGTGGCGCGCTCGGGGTCTCGAAAAAAATAGGCGCACCAAAGGGTGAGAACGAGGGCTGCCCATCCAAGCGCCTCGAAGCCCGTGATGAACAACAGGAGAGCCACTGCCAAAAATATCGCGACAAAGCGATAGCCTTCGCGATGGACCGGGGTGAGAACGGCATAAATGGATTTGAGCATCATGCTCGCTTTATGGGGAAAAGATACGCGGATCAAGTGTCCTGTTTTCCGCGTCACGCCTCGTCGATGAAAACTTCCTCGCGCTTCTTGGCGATGGCGGGCATCAATACGACGATCAGCACCAGCACGGCGGCAATCATTAGCCCCGCACTGATCGGCCGCGTGATGAAGACGGTCGGATCGCCCCGTGAGATGATCATGGCGCGGCGCAAATTTTCTTCCAGCATCGGCCCCAGGATAAAGCCGAGCAGGAGGGGAGCGGGCTCACAGCCGAGCTTGATGAGAACATAGCTCACGGCGCCAAAAAGGGAGACAGCGAAGAGATCAAAGGCGTTGCCGTTCACGGTGTAGACGCCGATGGCGCTGAACACCACGATGGC
>DATFOT010000310.1:0-3288 GCA_035265265.1 Aestuariivirgaceae bacterium
GCATACATCGCTCGAATTTGATCGGCATGGGTGTGCTGCCGCTGCAGTTCATGGGCGAGGAGGGCTGGAAATCGCTCGGGCTGAACGGTTCCGAGATCATCACCATCCATGGCATTGCCGAGGGTCTGAAACCCCGCAAGATCCTCAATCTCGAAATCGCCTCCCCCGATGGGGCCAGAAAGCAAGCCGAGGTTCTGTGCCGCATCGATACACTCGATGAGCTCGACTACTTCCGTCACGGCGGTATTTTGCCTTATGTGCTGAGAAATCTCGCCACGGCGGCGTGAACGGTTTGCTGGCGGCCACCGTTCACCTTCTCGTCGCGCGCTCGGCTTCTCACCACAAAGTGAGTTACGGTTGATCCGGCTTTGCGCAATAAAACCGCATGAATCTGGTCTGCCTTAACAGGCGCTCCGCGCTTGGCCTCGGCGCGGCAGCGGCGGCAACCCTTGTAGGCCCGGCACGCGCCTTGCCGGTGAACCCGCCGGTCGTGGTCGAGCTGTTCACCAGCCAGGGCTGTTCCTCCTGCCCTCCCGCCGATGCCTTCATGGGCGAGCTCGTGGGCAAGCCGCATGTGATCGGCCTTTCGTTGAACGTCGACTACTGGGACTACATCGGCTGGCGCGATACGCTTGCCTCGCCGGCCAATACCAAGCGCCAGTATGATTACGCCAGGAAGCGCGGCGACAACCGCGTCTATACCCCGCAGATGGTGATCAACGGCCATCGCCACGTCATCGGATCCGATCGGCCCCAGGTGCTGCGCATGATTGCCGAGGAATCCCGCCGCACCGCCCGCAGCGTCGTGGAGCTCTCGATAGCGAATCTCGGCGGCCAGATGTCCGTCTCCGTCGGTCCGGCGCCGAGCGACGTTCTGCGAAGGGAATCGGCACTCCTGCTGATCACCCTGCTCCCCATTGTCACTGTCGAAATCGAAAAGGGTGAAAACAGCGGCACGCAGGTGAGCTATTTCAACGTCGTGCGTCGGATCGTGCCCATCGGCATGTGGCAGGGCGATGCGTCATCGGTTCGTCTGCCGACGGAGAATCTGCTCTCCGATCCTCTGGAAGGCTGTGTCTGCCTGCTGCAGATGGCGCAGTCGGGTCACGTCATCGGCACCGCGACCTGGGGCATGAAGCCTCGCCAGAGCTGACGTGGCCGACTTGAAAGGAGATGCGCGGGTCAAGCCCGCGCATGACGAACAAAAAACATCACGTCATGGCCGGACTTGATCCGGCCATCTTCCCTTCCGGCACCTCATCCTACCGCTTTCCCCATCAGCGTGCTCAGCCGCCGGGCGAAACCCTGCGGGTCGTCCACCGGTTCGCCTTCGACGATATGCGCCTGGTCCAGCAGCAGCCGCGCCGCGTCTTCGATTTCGGGTGTGACGCCGCCTGTTTTTGCCTTTTGTCCGAGCGCCGCGATCAGTGGATGCGTTGGGTTGATTTCCAGTATGGCCGCGCTGACCTTCACGCCCGTTCCTTCCTGCTTGGAGAGCAGCTTCTCGAGCGTTCGGTCGAGCCCTGTTGCATCGGCCACGATGCACACTGCGCTGTCAGTGAGCCGTTCCGACCGGCGCACATCCGCGACCGCTTCGCCAAGCGTTTGCTTGATCGCCGCTATCAGCGTGCCGATGGCTGCGCTGTCCTCTTCCCGCGCCGAAACGTCCTTCAGCGGGATGCTGTCGAGCTCGGCCGATCCCTGCGTCGCTGATTTGAACGGCTTGCCGTCGAAGCCCACCGCCATCCTGATCCAGAACGAATCAACGGGATCGGTGAGCAGCAATACCTCTACGCCGCGCGCGTTGAACCCTTCGAGCTGCGGGCTGCTCTTCGCCTTGGCGGGACTTTCCGCAGTCAGATAATAGATCGCCGTCTGATTGGCTGCGAGCCTGCCGACATAGTCTTTGAGCGAGACATTGCTGCCGCGCGTGCTGTCGAACCTCGCGATTTCGTAAAGCTGGTCGCGCCGGTCCATGTCTTCATAGAGCCCCTCCTTGATCACCGGCCCGAATGCCTTCCAGATCGTGCTGAATGTCTCAGGCTCGCTCTCGGCAATTTTTTTCAGCTCGGCCAGCACCCGGTTCGTCACCGCCTTGCGGATCTGCGCAACAGTCGGATTGTGCTGCAGCATCTCTCGCGAGATGTTGAGCGGCATGTCTTCCGAATCGATCACGCCGCGCACGAATCTGAGATAGGCTGGCAGCAGCTCCGCCTTGTCGGTGATGAACACCCGCCGCACATAAAGCTTCTGCCGGCCACGCCGCTCCGGGTCGAAGAGGTCGAACGGGCGCTCTCCCGGCACGAACAAGAGCACGGTATATTCGTTCCGCCCCTCCGCGCGGTAATGCAATGTCATCGCCGGCTCGGAGTAGTCGCCCGTTATGTGGCCGAAAAACTCCTTGTACTGCTCCGCGGAAATGTCGCTCTTTGGCCGTGCCCACAGCGCGCTCGCGGAATTCACCTGCCGAGCGGTCTCTTCATCGATCTTGAGCATGATCGGATGGGCGATGTGATCCGAATAGGTCCTGACGATGTGTTCGAGGCGGTGGTTGTCCAGGAACTCTTCTGCCTCGGGCTTGAGGTGCATCACGATCTGGGTGCCGCGGGCCGGCGCTGTGTCCAGGCTGTCGATAGTGAAGCTGCCGCTGCCGTCCGATGTCCAGATCGAACCTTCGGTCTCGCCTGCCCGCCGCGATTTCACCTCGACCTGTGCAGCCACCATGAAGGCCGAATAGAAGCCGACGCCGAACTGCCCGATGAGGTGGAGATCGCCCTTGCCGCTCTCTGCCCGTTCCATGAACGCTTGTGTGCCCGACCTGGCGATGGTGCCGAGATTGTCGATCAGCTCCTGCCGGCTCATGCCGATGCCACTGTCGGCGACGGTGATCGTCTTGGCTTTCTTGTCGGCTGCGATCGTGATCTTCAGCGCGCTGTCGCCTTCGAGGAGTTCAGGATTTGCGATCGCCTCATAACGCAGCTTGTCGCAGGCATCCGCCGCATTCGAGATGAGCTCGCGCAGGAACACTTCGCGTTCGGAGTAAACCGAATGCACCATGAGCTCGAGAAGCTTGCTGACTTCCGCCTGGAAGACGTGAGCTACCGGCCCTTTCGCCTCTACCTCCGTCTTCGCCGCCGTCGTCTCTGTCATGCGCCCAACCTTTGCGATCATTGGGTGAAAGTGCGAGCGAATATTGTGGGAGGAAGCGCAGCCGTCAAGTCGGGCGGATAAGGCAAAAAGCAGCGGACAGGTCACCCTGTCCGCTTGCTCGACGCAACTACCCACTCA
>DATFOT010000311.1:0-17229 GCA_035265265.1 Aestuariivirgaceae bacterium
AAAGGTCTCGACAATCCATTCTTCGAAGCCATTCACCAGGGCTGCGAGAAGTGGAACGGTGAAAACGCAGGTTCGGAATACACTTGTTTTTACACGGGCCCTGCGTCCACCTCTGATGAGGCAGGCGAAGCGCAGATCGTCCAAGACATTCTCGGAAAGGCCGACACCGCGGCGATCGCAATTTCTCCCTCGAATGCTCCGCTCATTGCCAACACGATCAAAGCAGCGAACCCTCAGATCCCGGTGATGACGATCGACGCTGACCTCAAGACTGAAGATGCAGCGCTGCGCAAGACCTATCTTGGAACTGACAACTATCTGATGGGCTTCCGCCTCGGCGAGTACGTGAAGAAGGTAAAACCGAACGGCGGCACCGTATGCCTTATCGAGGGCAATGCCGCGGCCGACAACATTCTGCGTCGCGCCTCCGGTACGCGTGACGCTCTCTCCGGCCAAAAGGGCCTGGAGAGACTGAATGGTGAAGGCGGCTGGACCGAAGTCGCGGGCTGCCCGGTTTTTACCAATGATGATGGCCCTGCCGGCGTCCAGGCAATGACCGACATCTTGACGGCCAATCCGAAGCTCGACGCCATTGTGATTGAAGGCGGCTGGCCGCTGTTCGGTGCGCCGCAGCCCTATCGTCAATTGACCGATCAGTACAAGAAACAGCTCGATGACAAGTCGCTCGTCATCGTTGCCGCGGACACGATTGGCGAAGAAGTGGCGCTGGCCAAGGAAGGCCGCGTGGAAGCCCTCGTCGGTCAGCGGCCATTCGAAATGGGATATAAGGCGCCGAGCGTCATGATAGACCTGATCGAAGGCAAGAAGGTCGATGATCCGGTGTTCACGGGCCTTGACGAGTGCACGAAGGACACTGCTGACACCTGCATCCAGAAGTAGGCCCGAGTTCCGGAGAAACTCTGGACCACGAGACCACGGTTGAGAGGCGCTTCGGCGCCTCTCTTTCATAGTCAACGTGACTTGCTTAGCTCACGCCCTCAGCTTGGTCATGACTGGCGGCTGCCATTTTTTCTGCAAGTCGTTCGGGGTCCAGTGTCGGCCAGAATGATTGCATAGATGCAGCCAATCCCCGGCAATAGGCAGGAATGTCGTTTCCGGTAAGGTGAGGCAGGTAAGTCCGGGCAACCACGTCATAGACGACCTCGGGATCATGAGGGACTGCTGCTGGAACCTCCCTTACGGGGCCGACCGGATCAACTCCGTTCAGCAAGGCGCTTCCGGTGACCAGAGGGATTTCCCCTCTCAAGTGGCTAAAAACCAGGAGCATGTTCTTGGCAGCTTCATAGGAAAGGTCAGGCTGCTGATGGGGATTCAGGGAGTCGAGCACATAGGCGGCAATCGCCGCCTCGAAAATCGCAATCCGCTGCCGAATATCGTCGTCGCTCATTGTAACTAAATGCTTTTTCGCAACAAAGTGTTCCGTGGAGATAAACCGAGTCAGCGCCAGCCTCGTCAATCCTCCGAACCGTCCTTTAACAATCGAAACCCCCTCAGGGGCGGGGAGCGCTGAGGGGGTTTCAATCGACCCTCACTTCATCGATGAGGGGGCCTCACTATTACGTTATGACCCGAGATAAACCGCGCTCGAGCGGTATTGGTTCCACGCGAATATTGGGCGGCTTGAGCTCGGCCGTAAACAGAAGCATGGTGAGTGCGCCCAGCCTGGCCCTCCCCGCACCCAGCCTTTTTCCATTTACCCTTTGTTTCCGATTTAGCGCCACAGTCGATCACCCCCCGGCGCAAAGGCCACGGCCATGACAGCCTGGATAATTGGTCTCGCCATATTTTACACCTTCGCCATTGCCTATTTAGGCTACGAGATGCGGAGGGCGCCCCTCGTTGACGAGAACGGGAATCTGCTTTCAGGCGACAACACGGCGCCGGAGGCGCTTCATACAATGCCCCTTCGTCATCTGAAGAACTGAAGGCATCTCCGCCGAGCGGATGCACGTCAAGGTTAGGATCGCCGAGAGGTCTTAGTCGAGCGCCATCGGGCGTCCATTAACTATTCCCGAGATCAGCAACGTTCCGCGGTTCGACTGTCCGACATAATATAGGCGGCCGCCACACAGGCGAATGGAAAACGCGCATCAGGTGCTGAGGGCGCAGCGATGAAATTGATCGGTCAATTGTCGGGAGCGGGAAAGCTGGTGGCGGATGGTCACGAGTTTCACGGCGTCCACTATGATATTCAAGTGTGGAGCGCCGACAGTGGATTGATATCCGCGCGCGGCAATGTGAGCGTATCTCCTGTCGTGGGCCCCGGCGAGCTGACGCTTCAGAATGGAAAGCAAATCAACGTATTCGTGACGACTTCGGGCGTCCACGGTGCAACGATCATAGTGAAAGGCAAGGTGCCGGGTTTCAACGAGGATAGCTATCCGTGAGGGGCGGGAGGGATTATAGAAGGGGACAAAGCTTAGCCTTCGAGACCCGCATCGCGTTTTTAGTAGTATGGGCTGGCATCAGTTTACTTCCGGTCGTTTTCTCCACGCCTGGTTATCCGCAGGGCAAGGAGTGGCAGCGGAAAGGCAACTTCAACACTCCTCGAGTGCCGAGCCGCAAGAAAAAATCGCCTTCTCCGGTGAGGCAAATCTTACCTGAAGCAGGCCCGGCTCGCTGCAAATGGGTCGAATCTCAGGTAAGCGAATATGCGTTCGAGAATGTGAAAGTCAGGAGTTGCGAAGGGAGTGCCTATATTTTCGAAGCTACACGAGAGGGAAAAGCATTCACCATTTACATGAGCATCGATACCGGTGAGTTGTTGAAGGTGGAGAAGTTTCAATCAGGCGGCACAGAGCAAACCAATGGTCCGCCGCACCAACAGCCCCATTAGCACTTCTACAGAAGCCTGAAAGGCGGCGCAGTCCGTCGAGGGCCGGAAAATTCAACCCCCATGAAAGCGCGTCTGCGCCAGCGAATACGCACCGGAATCATCTGCAGTTCCTTAACGAGAAGCAAATCGAAATTCGCCGGAACTTCCAGGGACGGATCCAACTGCAGCTTGGCTCCTCCCTCGCTGATATCGCGAACGGTGCAGTCGATCAGTGACCAACCGCCGCGTTTGTCGACGATTCGCGCGTCCTCGACGACGATACGGCGATGCGAGCGCCGACAATCGAAGGTGAAGTCCAGTTTTTCAGCTGCCGACATTGCGTCCTCCATCCCACAGACATCCTACTACGCATTGTCCTAAGCTTGGCTTCACCCTTTCAATCAAACGTCGGAGCCGCCCTGCACGTGTTGTTAACCTCGATTATCTGCTCACTGCTAGGCGCAGCGGTTATCCGCTTCGGCTTCAAATGGTCGAACTCGAGCGACCACTTGTGACCAGCGCCGAATGGCCAAGCGGTCGAGGCAGCTTATCGGCCGCGATCTTGGCTCGAGCCTGTTCCACATGCTCTCCGACCCGAAACAAAATCGAGGCGAAATGCTCACGACCCGAGTCGGATAGCATCCCCTCCGTCAGTTCGGCTGCTTCGATCAAGGACCGAATTGCATGTGATATATGCTCCGCCGGTGACATTTGATTCGTGATCATTGCGCGCCTCTTTGGAGAGGGTGGAGGGGTCTCACACCAAAACATCACAAAGCAAGCAAAATGCAAGGATATTGAGCTCCAGCAAGGCACCTGTCCTGCCGTCACGGACTCGGCAGGGAATTAAATTTGACGCGACGTAAGAACCCCATCGCATTTCATCGGCAGACGTGCATAATGTGCTGTCGCGGATTCAGTCACAGCAGGCCACCCCGATTGAGAGCGAAAGACTCCCGCCTGATCACCAGGGAGACTCCCCGATGGAATGCGATTCCCAGCGATTGCAAGCGCTGCAGCGAATAGTCGAGACCGCTTGTACGGAAATGGAACAGTCCCTTGCCATGCGGGAACCGGCCATGCGGCATGAGATTGCCCGTTTGGTCTTCGATCTTGCAAATTGCGAGCTGACAGACAACGAGATCCTTACCACAGTCGTTGAGAGCATCGACCGTCAGCGTGGCCGTGCCAAACACGTCGCCCCAAAGGCCTTTTGAAAGTGAAATGCGAACGGCTTATTGGGCGCCTCATCGCTTGCCCTCCCAGCACTATCCAGCTAGACCACTGTGCTTGTCACACGTTACTTAGACTAGGAGAAGGTAGATGCCTGTTGGTAAGGTAAAATGGTTTGACGCGAGGAAGGGCTTTGGCTTCATTGAACCAGAAGGCGGCGGTTCGGATGTGTTCGTGCACATTTCTGCTGTCGAGCGCGCTGGGTTAAGCAATCTGGCTGAGGGTCAGCGGGTATCCTTCGACGAGCAGCGCGATCCGAAGCGGGGTAAGACCTCCGCAGGAAATATAAAAGCGCTGTGAAGCAGTCCTGCAAACTGAACCACCTCTCGCATCGGAGATACAATGTCGGTTGATCCAGATTCCATTGCGCCGGGAAAGTCCTATGTGACTGCAACGCGACACCTCCGGACGGTGTTGGAAGTTACAGGTGAGCGTGTTCGATATGCTTATGGTGGCGGTGAGGCTGGAGGTACCGGTCAATGGCGGTGGCAGACAAAAAGCAAATTCGCCAATGATGCGGTGCGAGAGACAAGCTCCGATGAAAGCTCCACGCCAACACCGCATCGCACCGAGAGCGAGACGCATGAAATCACGGAGCCGGCAGCCGCTGATGGTGCCAAATCGACCCGCACCCGAAAAATACTGACAAAACGCTGACGAGGGTGGCTAATCGAGGGAATGCACAAACGATAACTAAGGGCTGCCATGACCAATCCAACTATCGATCTGGATAACCACAGGGGAATGGCGGCGCAAAAGGCAACCGAGCTGCGCCGGCTAATGACGGCAGTCGCAGCCGATGCCAAGGCATTGCGGGAGCGCCAGGATGAACTGGAAGCTCAGCTGGCGGCCGCTCCCGCGGAAAACTGGCTCGATGCCGCTGAGAAGGCCCGCTATCTGTTGGGTCTGTTTGCAACAACGCCTTCTGCACAAGATCCCCGGCGGCAAACCCTGATTGCCGACGTGCTCGAAGATTTTCGCCGCTTAGGACTTCCAGATTGATATCCGCAGCCACTTTTACCCAGTCGCTGAACCGTGAGCTTCTGAGTGCCTGAATGCGACGAGCCGCTGCGAAGCTTCATCCCAGAGAGCCAGCTTAAAAGAGCGAACACTTTCGGAAATGGTGAGGCAGCGTGCGCTGCGAAGCTCCGGCCAGTCCTTCAGCACGTGCGGCAAGCGATAGAATGGAATGCCGCTCGACAAATGGTGCACATGATGCAGGCCGATATTCGCAGTCAGCCAATTGAGTGGCTCTGGCAGTATAAGATAAGAGCTGCCGTGAAGTGCGGCTGTTTCGGAAGTCCATTGCGGCGGGTGGGCCCAGTAAGTCACCTCGAATTGGTGTTGCACGTAGAAAAGCCACACGCCGATCGTCGCCCCAAAAATCGTCAACGGAACCTGCACTGTCAAGAAAGGGATAAGTCCCACTGCGGCTATCAAGCCGCCGACGACGCAGAGGGTGGCTATATTTGTGGCGATTGTCGTAATCCATGCAAATAAGCTATGCCGTTCCGATTTACCGGGCACGCGGTATTTGACGACAAATAGAAACGTAGGTCCGATGCCGAACATGATCAAAGGGTGACGATAGAGCCGATATTTGAACCGCGCCCATGGTGATGACGACTTGTATTCATTCACCGTGAGGGTGGTTACGTCACCGATGCCCCGCCGGTCCAGATTACCCGAACCCGCATGATGTTGATTGTGATCTCTGCGCCAGCAATCATAGGGCGTCAATGTCAGCACCCCTATCAGACGGCCGACCCAGTCATTCGCCGAGCGCCGCCTAAACAACGCCCCATGTCCGCAGTCATGCTGAATCATGAAAAGCCGTACGAGGAAAAATGCAGCCAGCACTGAAATCGGCATGGCGAGCCAATAGCTCACCGAGGTGGCAAGCCAGGCCCCTGCCCACAGCCCTGCAAAAGGACCTGCGGTCACCATAATCTCGACGGTCGCACGCAAATTGCTGCGTTCGCGATATTTGGCAAGCTTTGCCGACCATGGCTGCGAGTGCGCTGCCACCTCGCCTCGCACCGATGCTGCGCAGTTCATGTTCATTCGGCTGTGACTCCGACATGCCCGATCGCCTTCTTAGCGTTCAGCGCGTATTTGGCTGGCGAGCCTATTGTCTGGAATCGAACATAGACGGTATAGTGGCTTCCGGATAGTGACATTTTACAGATAATCAGCGCAGCTATCATGAGCGTTCTCTTATGCACGGCTGAGGGGGTTCCGCCTAAAATAAAATATGAGACAGCCAAATAGACACGCTGTCCTGTCGCAAGCTGGAAGGATTCATGTTGATCAAGTGCGCCATGATCTGTGCCCTCATAGCATTATCGATTTCTCTGAGGGCAACCGAAGCAGGCGCTGGCTCCAATCGGCTCGATAGGCACCGCTGCGCATATGCCAATTGCTTCACGTTTTCCATACCGAAGAGGTACGCCCACTCATACCGAAGAACGCCTACGGGCTCAGAAAAGTTTCGCCGCAATCGCCCGCGGGAAGATGCCGTGAGCCGGCTGCAGAAGAAAATTGCTCGGGAACAGGCGAAGCGCAACTCATCTATCAGAAAGCGCAGTCGTTTCTCTTATTCGGCAATTGACCGGCAATTCGCCCATAGCCCCTTTCGCGAAATCAGCTGCCGGGAGGGCCGGCTGCTTGTGCAAGGCCAGGGGTTTTCCCGGGTAAATGCGCTCGAATGTCAGGGAACAACATTCACCTACCTAGCCCGCGAGAATGGCGAAATTGTTCGGGTGACGGTGGACGCCCGGTACGGGAGAATAATAAGCACAAGGCCCTTTTAGCGGGTGCCGCTCAATGAGGCGGAGACGCGAGTGGATCATAGGGCTAGCCGGCACTGGCCGTCACTTGCTCGGAGAGCAATTTCATGACATCTGATACAGCCAATGGAGGCACTTTCTATGGCGCAATTAGACTTTGCAACATCAGAAGCTGAAGCATCTGCACGAGCTGCAAAGTTTTTGGCCCACGACCCGTTTCCCAGTGTTCCGCTATCACTCCTCTCGTCAGCCGAAATACACGACTACGTTCGTGTCACCGGATTGCTGCATCCATTTAATTCGAGCGGACTAAAATCGGCTTCCTACGAAGCTCACATCGGTGGAGAGTTCATTCGGTGGGATGAAAATGGCAACCGCATCGACCGCGAGGTAAAGAAAGGCTCGAGATGTGTATTGCCGGCAAACTCGATTACGTTCGTTCAAGTTGAGCCGTATCTTCGCCTGCCCAACTACATTGCCGTGCGTTTTGATCTGCGAAATACGCATGTGCATCGAGGCCTGCTATTGGGAACTGGGCTGCTGGTAGATCCCGGCTTTTCCGGAAAGCTCCTGATCCCCCTCCACAATCTGACGGCTACCGACTACGACCTGGACGCCACCCAGCCGCTGATCTGGATGGAATTCACAAAAACGACATTCCAGATAAAGCCGGCTGAGAACGAGGCATCCGCCACACGGCATTTTATTGGCTTCCCGCCAACAGAATTGAATATATCGGCCGATGCACATTTGAGAAAAGCCAACGCTGGGAACCCTATTCGCAGCGCCATTCCTGCTGCTATGGCCAATGCGCAGGCATCGGCTCAGGAAGCCGTATCATGGGCCAGAACTCTGGCCATCGGTACACTGGCAGGTGTAGCGATAACTGTTTTGGGACTTGCGGTTGCCCTCTATACCTATTTCGGGCAGCTGCACGCGCTGGTGCAGAATGCGCAAAGCAGCTCAGAAACCCTCAACGGCAGAATAGACATGATTTCCGCCAATATCGGCCGGCTCGAGCAAAAATTGTTTGAGAACTCATCCGCAACAGAACAGCGAATGGGCGCTGAGATAGACCGAAGATTTGGTGGCGTGGCAGACAATATGGAGAAACGGTTTGGGCTCGTCGAATCCCAGACCCGCAGCAGCGCCGATTCGCTTCAGTCCGCAGCCGCTGGCCAACAAAGCAGGTTGAATGCCATTGAGACCGAACTCCAACGGCTGCGCGGGATAGTGGAAAAAAAGCGATAGTGCAGCTGAACAAACGCCCGAGATCACGTCGCCAGGAACCATGACATGAAAACGGCTGTGCTCGGCGCTGGCGTAATCGGCGCGAGCTGGGCATCACTCTTCCTTGCTGCAGGACATGAAGTTCATGTGTATGACCCATCAGACCATACGCGCAGTTTCGTAACGGATTACATTCGCAAAGCTTGGCCCTTTTTACAGGCTCTCAACCTGGCGGCTGAAGGAGAACCGTCTCGAGCGATTTTCCACAACCGTCCCGAGGCCGCCGCGGCACAGGCCAGCTTCATTCAGGAAAGTGTCCCTGAACGGCTCAAGGCGAAGCTCGAACTTTTTCGCCGCATTGAACCCCATCTTGGCCGTGGAACGATCATTGCCTCCAGCACCTCAGGGCTCCTTCTGAATGAAATGCAGCAGGGCTTTAGAGATCCCTCGCATCTCATCTTGGGGCATCCCTTCAACCCGCCGCATCTCATTCCGCTCGTTGAGCTTCTGGGCAATGAACGAACAGCCGACGGGGTCCTCGCCGGGGCTGAATCATTTTATCAGTCCTGCGGCAAAGTGACTATTCGGGTTCGGAAGGAAGTGCCCGGTCATGTCGCGAATCGTTTGCAGGCGGCGCTTTGGCGCGAGGCAATAAGCCTGGTCATGGAAGGTGTGGCGAGTGTCGAAGACCTCGACAGGGCAGTGAGCTCAGGGCCAGGTCTGCGTTGGGCGCTCATGGGGCCCCATATGCTTTTCAGCCTCGCCAGCGGCGGGCTTGGAATGGAGGGATTCATCGAACGCTACGGCGATTCGATTCACGGCTGGTGGAAAACCATGGGCGAGCCGACGCTTTCTGCTGAGACCAGCAGGATTCTAGCCGACGGCATAGCGGCTGAGGCCGCCGGGCGAACCTTTGAACAGCTTACCGACGAGCGAGACCGTAAGCTCATAGTCGTGCTCAATGCACTTGCGAAAATGGGCGGCTCCTAATCCTCGCATCCCTTCCGCCAGATGATCGGAAACCAATCCTCGCGCAGAGGCTGGCCGTCGGTCATATTGTGACCGGGAAAGGGCGGAGAGGTCCGGCCGGGCCGGGTTATGAAGCGTGCGTCGTCGCCAAGCCAGCGAAGCGAGAAAGCGCGGCGCCGCCGCGACGACATATTGCCTCTCGCCCCATGCACGGTTTTGTAGTGGAACGCAACCGCGTCACCGGGCTGCAAAGGCCACTCGAGCAGGCGGTAGTTTTCTGGTTCTTTGTCCGGGTCGGGCACGGGCAAATAGTCATTTTCCCCCGCGTAAAAGTTTTCCTCTGAAAGCCAGCGCGTCGGCGTGACGAACTTTGGCCATTTATGCGAACCGCCAATACACCGCAGCGTGGCTTCATCCACCGGCTCCATCGGTATCCAAAAGCTCACCGTCTGCTCGCCATCGACGAAATAATAGGGCGCGTCCTGGTGCCATGGGGTCGCTTTGGAGGTGCCGGGCTCCTTGACAAGAACGTGATCGTGAAAAATCTGCGCCTTCGTGGACTGCATCAACTGCGCCGCCGCCTCAGCCGCCGGTGAGTTCTGAACGAACTCGCGAAATTCCGGTATGCGCTGCCAGTTGCAATAGTCGTCGAAAAACCGTCCGCCTTCTCCGGGCTTGAGGTTTTCCGACGCATAAGGCCCCGGTTCGGCCATATTGCGCTCGATGCCGGCAGCGATTTTATCGGTCCAGTCTTGAAATATTCCGCGCAGAAGAACCACGCCTTGGGAGCGATATTCCGCAACTTCCGCCTTCGTCGGCAAATCCGACATATTGTGCTCCTGCTCTATCGATGCAAAAGCTAGCTCAAGGAAGCGTGCGCGTGCAACCGAGGCCAAGCTTGCAGCAATTGGCGCATGTAATTCGTCGAGGGTGCATCGAATACATTCTCCGCCAGCCCCTGTTCCACCAGCTTACCCCGAAACATGACGGCGGCGTAATCGGCAACCAGTCGTACGACGGCAAGATTGTGACTGACCACGATGAGGGTAAGATTTTGATCACGGCGCAGTTCCTGCAGGAGATTGAGCATATCGCCCTGAATGGACACATCAAGGCCTGCGGTCGGCTCATCGGCGATGAGAATCCGCGGCTTTACGAGAAGCGCCCGAAGCAGAGCCACGCGCCGAGCCTGTCCTCCGCTGAGCTGATAGGGATATTTGTCGATAACCGAAGAACTGAGGCCCAGCCGGCGCAACATGACACTGATCCGATTGGCCAAGCTGTCGTTCGGCTCGTCCAAGAGCTCTCCAACTTCCGCTAGTGATTGGCGGATCGAACGCCGGGGCGACAGGGAAGACGCAGGATCCTGAAAGATGGCCTGAATCAGCCGAGCTCTTTGACGCACATGGGCGTTCTTATCGAGGTTGGAAACTGCGATGGCGCCCGTCGTGAGCCGCTGAAGGCCGAGGATCGCGCGCATCAAAGTTGTTTTGCCGGAACCGCTTTCCCCCACCACCCCAAAGCACGAGCCCTCCGGAACGGCAAATGTCACGCCGTTTACCGCTGGTAATTCGCCAAAGCGCACAACGGCATCGGTGATCTCGACGGCAACACTCATCCCAAGGCTCTCAAATGGCATCGCGCCTTATGGCCAGGCTCCCCAGAGCCGGGATAGTCCGGAGGGATGATATCGGCACAAGGTTCAAAAGCAAATTCACAGCGGCTCTTGAAAATGCAGCCGTTCGGTCGATGGTGCGGATCCGGGAGCTCGCCGGGTATCACCCGAAAACGATTTTCGCGCGCAGCCGGGCCGCGCTGCTGGTCGATCGAGACCTCACATGCCAAGAGCGCAGACGTATATGGATGACCTGGGACCACTGCGACGGTCGAGACCCTGCCATGCTCGATCTTCTCGCCTGCATAAAGAACCGCGATGTCGTCGCAATGCTGCGCGACAAGGCCAAGACTGTGGGTGATGAAGAGGATCGTGCACCCGATCGTATCGCGAAGTTTGCGAATCTCTTTCATCACTTGCGCTTCGATAGTGACATCGAGCGCGGTCGTGGGCTCATCGGCAATCAGCAACTGCGGGCGAGCCAGCAATGCCATCGCGATTGCCACGCGTTGGCGCATTCCGCCGCTCAATTCGTGGGGATATTGATCGAGCCGCTGCCGCGGGTGATCGATTCCGACCGAGGCCAATGCCGTCTCCGCAACAATTGGCCACGAGCCGGCCGACTCGGCTGACGGCAATCGCCGCAATATCTCATAGAGGTGGGAGCGAATCGAAAAAACGGGGTTGAGCGACGAAAGTGGATCTTGGAAAATCATCGCCACACGCCCGCCGCGCAGCTTTGCCGTCACATCCGTTCGCGTCAGGTCATAGCGCTGATCGCCGATAATCAAAGCACCTGATCGCGTCCGGCCGTTGGCTGCAAGAAGACCGAGAATGGCGAGGCCCAAAGTCGATTTGCCGCTACCCGATTCTCCGACGATACCCACGATGCGGCCTGATTCTGCCTCCATCGAGAAGTTGCGAACCACATGAGCGATCCCTGCCGGAGTGGCAAAGTCGACGCTTAGATCTTCGATTGCAATGCGCGACCGTGTCGAGGGTGGCTTCACGGGCGCACACGGCCTTTGAGCTTCGGATCCGCCGCATCTCTCAACGCCTCGCCGAACAGCGTTGAGCCGAGTGTAGCAAGGGCCAGCGTCATTGCCGAGCCGATGGTCGGCCACCATGACTGGTTAAGATAAATGTAGCCATCCTTGATCAGAGTCCCGAGGCTCGCGGCCGGCGGCTGCACGCCAAGACCCAAAAACGACAGGCCGGCCTCAACGGTAATCACTACCGGGATGTTCATGCTTGCGAGAATGATGAGGGGACCGATTACATTTGGGATGAAATGCCGCCACACAAGGTGGTGCAAGGGCAAACCAAGCAAGCGCTCGGCGTCGATGAATGTCTGGTTGCGCAAAGCTAAGGTTTGAGCCCTTGCCACGCGAGCGAACTGCGGAATGAAGAGAATGGTGACCACGAACAAGAGATTCCAATAGCCGGTGCCGTAGAGCGCAACAATCGCAAGTGCCAGGATTACCGGCGGATAGGCGCTGATGATATCGAAGATCACCAGCAAGCCGCGGTCGATGATACCGCCCAGGAGCCCCGCGAGGACGCCGAAGATCGACCCTGCGAGCAGTGAGGCGCCGACAACCGCCAGCGAAATGACCAAGGCCGAGCGGGTCCCCTCAGCCGTGCGTGCAAACAAATCGCGGCCGAGATTGTCCGTTCCCAGCGGATGGACCAGGGATGGGGCCAAGAATCGTTCCGCCACATTGATCTTATTGGGATCAGCCGCAATGATAGGGCCGGCAACGGCCATCAACAGAATGAGGCTGACGAGAATGAGGCCGATTTGCCCCGAGCGGTCGCGCCAAACCTCCCTGATGAGGCCTTTGAGCCAGCCGATCATCCGCTGCCCCGCAGATCGAGGCTTCGCGCGATCCGCGGATCGATCAAGCTGTTGATGATATCGACGAAGAGATTGGCACAAACGTAAACCAGCACAAGCACCAGCAGTCCGGCCTGCGCGACCGGATAATTGCGCGTCATGATGGAATTGTAGATGAGGGAACCGATGCCAGGGCGAGCGAAGATGATTTCCGTGAAGACCGCACTGCCGATGAGATCGCCCATGCCGAGGCCGATCACGGTCACAAGCGGGACAAGTGCGAGCTTCAGCGCGAATCGCCCAATGATACGCCGCTCTGGAACGCCGTAGGCACGCATCATTTTAATATGCTGCTCCGACATCACTTCCAGCAATGAGGCCCGCATCAGCCGGGCAATATAGCCGATCCATCCGATCGCCAGCGCGCTCGCGGGCAAGACAAGGTGCGCAAGCCGGTCGGTAAGGCTGGAGGGGTCGCCGGCGCCGGTCACCGGGAGCCAGTGCAGGCCGAGCGAAAACGTCAACAGCAGGAATATTGCCACGACGAAACTGGGCGTCGTGATAAATGCAACCGACGCAAAGCCTAAAAAGCTGTCAAGGCGGGAGCCCGGCCGCAAAGCGGCTATGCAGCCGAGCAGCACGCCCAGGCCGCCGCCGATCAGCATCGCTGCAAAGGCAAGTTGCAGCGTATGGGGAAGGACCTCGAGAATGATGTCTCCGATCGGCCTATTGGACAACACGTCGCTGCCGAAATCCCCACGCACGGCGTGGGAAAAAAACACCCACAGGCGCTCCAGAACCGACCTGTCCAATCCCATGCGCTCGGCAAAGGCCTCCCGCAATTCGGGGGTTGCCCGAGGGCCTAGCATGATGGTGATGAGATCGCCGGGAACGAACTGGATGATAATGAAGAGCAATAGGATAGCCCCCGCCATGGTAAGCATGGCGGCGGCGAATCTTCGTGCCAGAAATTTAATCCATCGGGCCGGCATCGCCCCGCAAGTCTGGCATCAAGCCTCCTTGAAGAACCGGAATTGCCAATTGGACCCATTCGGCAGAACCGAGGGAGCCAGCCATTTCGCATAGGCGAAATCGCGCACGCCATGCGTGATCCATATACAGGATGCCGATTCATCGAGCAGTTCCTGCATGCGCACATACATGGTCTGGCGCTTGTCGTTGTCGGTTATGGAATTGGCTTCCGCATGGAGCTTGTCGAATTCCTCGTTCTTCCAGCGCTGCCAGTTCCACACGCCGACCTGCGAAGAGACGAACCATTGTGTCTGGAAGCTGGGATCGAACTTCGAGGAGTAAGGAATGAGGGAAAGCTCCAGGTCCTTGCTCTTGTCGTCGCTGCCCAGCGCCCAATAGGTGCCGGAGTCGAGCGCATTGATGGTTACGGTGATGCCGATCTCGGCAAGGTTTGCCTGAACGATTTGGGCAGTGGCCTGGGAGGTCGCGTCATTGAGGCAGGTGAGTGTTACGCTGAAATTGCTCTGCCCTGCTTCAGCCAGCAGCGCCTTGGCCTTTTCGGGATCGTGCGGGTAGGCGGGGGCCGCCGCCCAATGGCCCAGGAGCTGCGGCGCGAGCAGCGTCTTTGCCCGGGCAACGGTTCCCGAATATGCGCCGGCAATGATCGCATCGACATCGATGCCGAGCCGGATCGCCTGCCGAACTTTAACATCATTGAGGGGCGGCTTTTCGACATTGATGCCAACCCAGGTGTAATCGATACCGTCCAGCTTGATGGTTTTCGAATCGGCATCGGCTTCCACCTGTGGAAGTGCCGTTGGCTCGATTTCGGTGAAATCAAGCTCCTTGGCCAGGAAGGAGATGACGGCAGTCTTCGGCTCCGTGATCGGCTTGGCGACAATTCGCTTGAAAAAGGGCTTGTCGCGTCCGGCATAATCGGGGTTTGCCTCGAGCACGATTTGCTCCTTCGGCTTCCATTCTTTCATGACGAAGGGTCCGGATCCGATGAGCTGAGTGGCCATCTTGTCGCCGAGTGCCTCGATCGCTTTTTTGGAGAGAATGGCGCCCGAACCATCGCATATTCCGATGACCCAAAGTGCCGGGGCCGGGTTTTTGAGAATTAGTTTGCCAGTGTAGGTGCCTGTAACCTCGACTTTGTCGAGAGCGCCGAAATCATCGGCGTATGCTGCCTTCTTGCCGTCGGGACCGGGTTTTACGAACCGCTCTAATGAGAATTTCACATCCTCCGCCGTCATCTCACCATAGCCACCCTGGAACATCTGGCCGGGATTAAGCTCGAAATCGATTTCCGTCTCCGACACTTGATTGATCGATTTGGCGGCATCAGGCTCCCACTCCAGCTTGCCGGGCTTAAACCGGGCGAGGTTTTGACAGACTGCCAATATTAGATTGTCTTCAACGGAGCCGGTACGATTGGCGGGATCGAGGTTGGCCAGGTCATATTCGAACCTGACGACCAATTGCTCGCGTGCCGCAAGGGCGGGTAATGCTCCCACACCCGTGATCGGCAAAGCAATTGCTCCAGATGCCGTTTGCAGGAAAAATCGGCGATTCATGATGATGCTCATGGGAACTTTTCTCCTTACTATTTTGGGCAAGTCTTTCACGTAATGAAACCTTCGCAAAGTAGGTTTTTGCCAGTTGCTGCCAAGGCCGTGCCCGGAGGGGCGCTGCCGGTGTCGCAGCGCTAGAGGTTATCGCGCAGAATGGACTGGGCAAAGTCGCGGCTGGCAAATGGCGTTTCCCCCTCGAAAGCGCGAAGCGTGCCCTTGATATGGAAATGCGTCCGGTCGGAAGTCACACTGACTTCGGTATCCACCTTCGGGTTCCAGCTGCCCCGCCGGTATTCCTGGTGGCAAGCGATGCGTGTTCTTGCCGTAGCAGGCTTAGCGCGGTGGATCTCATATTCCTTGTGACGGTGCGAGGCGATCTCCGTTTCGATTTCATCAATGATATATCGGCCGTCGTCGCTCTCGATCTGGAATCTGGTAATTTGGCTTCCGACGTCATGAAGAATTTGGCGCGATTCTCGTGCCGGCTTGATGACCGTGATGGACCCGGGCTTGGCATGTTCCGCTTCTTCGAAGCTTACGCGACTTGTGCCCACCGGCCGGGCAATGATCGGAAGATCGATGCTCGATTTCGCCGTGTCGAGCTCCAGCGTGACCGAATCGGGGGACGGCCACACCATGGGCCAGTAGGCTGATGAAATGGCAAGCCGCAGGCGGTGGCCCTTGGGAACGACCTGGGCAATCGGCTTCAACGTCACCACCACATCGTAGAATTTTCCGGGGGTGAGCGGAGAAGGGCTCTCATGGCTTTGACGGTGAGAGAGGTTGAGAAGGCCATAGGTTATGAGCGCCGATGTGCCGTCCTCAGCCAAGTCGCACAGCCTTACCGCAACCAAGGCCTGCGGCCGGTCCGCGGCAATCCGCAGCTGCACTTGTCCCTCGCCCACGACATTGAGCGGCCTCGCAAGCGGGCCGCTGTCCAGGCACAACGACAATCCGTCGTCCTCTCTCTGATCTGTAGCACTCTCCGCGGAGATTTTGCCCTGACCATAGGGGCACCATTCCTGGGCTTTGAGACCTGTCGTCTGGGGAGAGGAAATAATGGCAGGCGCTGCCTTGCCCCGAACGGCCTTGATTGCGATTGACCTGCCCCGTGCGTGGAAGCGGCGCGTTTCCAAGTTTCGAAGTGCTTCTTTGGATAAACCGATCCAGCGGCCGCGCCGCTCCAAAAAATGGGGTAGCGGCGGCTCATACTCCTGAAGCCAGAGGCGCATGTCGGGATCCCGCGAGATGCCACGATCCTGGCCCTTCAGATACTGATCCCACCAGCGCAGGCATTCCTGCAGGAAGCCGATCGCCGGTCCGGGAACCCCCCGTTGCGGCTCCTTGTGCCCCCACGGACCGATCAACCCCTTGCATGGCGATTTGAGGTTCTCGACAAGTCGGAAGACTGTTTGCGTATAACCGTCGAGCCAGCCACCGACGGCAAAAACCGGGCAAGCTATGGCATTCCAGTTTTCGCAGATCGAACCTTGTTTCCAATAGTCATCGCGGCGCTGATGCTGGAGCCAACGCTCGGGAAAGTTGACGTGCTGCTCGATGCGCTCCTTCCACATGTCGCGCCAGCGCTCCTCGCCGACCATCGCCGGATCAGGCGGCAGGGCAGCGTAATTAAAAAAGGCTCCGCCCCATGAGAAATTGTCATTGAGCAGACAGCCGCCAAGATAATGCGCATCGCAAGCATAACGGTCGTCGGTGGAACACATCGTCACCACGACCTTGAGGCGGGGTGGGCGGTGCGCAGCGATCTGCAGACCATTGAATCCGCCCCAGGAGATGCCGATCATCCCAACATTGCCGGAACACCAGCTCTGGGCTCCAAGCCATTCGATGACCGTTAAGGCATCCTTTTGCTCTCGCACCGCGTACTCATCTTCGACAACGCCGTCTGAATCTCCCATACCCGCAATATCGACCCGTGCAGCACCATAGCCATGCGCTGCAAACCAGATGTGCATCTCGTCGTCGCCGGTTCTTGTGCCGTCGCGGCGCCGATAAGGAATATATTCTAGCAAAGCAGGAACAGCATTTTTCCGATCCTTGGGTAAAAAAAGCCGGGCAGCCAATCGGCGCCCGTCCGGCATCGGTATCCAGGCGAGCTCGACAATTTCGACCTTGTCGGAAAAATCTCTGGCGGTCATTCACGAATCCTTCTG
>DATFOT010000312.1:0-3538 GCA_035265265.1 Aestuariivirgaceae bacterium
AGGTGCCGCTCCACCCCTCCTTCATCCCGGAAGCGAAAGCTGGCGGAAGGATTTTCTATTTGTGAATTTTTTTGCGTCATGCGCGGACTCGATCCGCGCATCTGCCGCTGGCACGAGATCGCCGGGTCAAGCCCGGCGATGACGAAAAAGAGAGCCCGGCCATGACGAAAAAGAAAAGGGTTTATACTTGCGAAAGTTTTTTTGCGTCATGCGCGGACTTGATCCGCGCATCTGCCGCTGGGTGGAGATCACCGGGTCAAGCCCGGTGATGACGTGTTTCATAATATCGTCATGCGCGGACTCGATCCGCGCATCTGCCGCTGGCACGAGATGGCCGGGTCTGAGCCCGGCCATGACGGATAATTGAAAATGACGTTGGTGTGAGCTGCTACTTCACGGGCTCTGCGAGACTGTCGGAGCGCTGCAGGGAACGCCCATCCATCTGGTCGAGCTTGTGACGGATCTGCGTGATGGTGAAGGATTTCTCCGGGATGCAATTTGCCGAGGTGAGATAATCACCCTTCTTCACCGGCTTTGTAACTTTCGCGGCTTCCACAAGGCCGATGGGCATGGCACCGGCGCGCTGCGCCTCCTTCCAGGTCATGGCCCAGCCGCGATAGTCATATTCGCCGATCCGGCCGAGCACATCACCCGATTTGAGATCGCGCTTGGCGACGGCGACGGCTTCGGCGACAGGCTCATCAAGGGGCTCGATGTCGGGACGCCGGTGAAGGAAGGCACGTGCCGCCGAAAGGGGCGTTTCGAGACTGGTCAAATGAAACGGGCGGTAGAGGGTGAAGAAGGGACCCTTGCCCACTTTGAGATCGACCATGCGTTCGAGAACTCGCGGGTGCTGCGTCTCGACGATGCAGAAGACGCCTGGAGCGACACCCTTGCCGATGCTGTAGTCGACGACGCCCCGCTTCGAGAGAACCCCGCCATGGTTGAGAGGGCAGAGGACATCGGCAAGGTCGCCAATCGCGGCATTGGGACCATGCATGCCCGGCTTGTCGGGCACGAGTCCCGTCGCATTGGCGATGGCGGTCATCTCGATCATGGTTTTCGAGCCATCGACGAATTCGACCAGCATGCGGGCGTTCATATTGCGGGCGCGCGCTTCCTCCTGATAGGCGTCGGGGGTGGCATCGAAGCGGAGCGGGTTGTTCTTGCCCTTGCCCGCGGCGACCACATCGAGCCCGAGACAGCGGGCGAAGGCAATCAGCTCCACGGTGGCGGCCGGCTCGTCACCGGCGGCACCGGTGTATATCACGCCGGCCCGGCGCGCCTCGGCCTTGAGATAGCGCCCGATGGTGATGTCGGCCTCGACGTTCAGCATCACCACATGCTTGCCATGCTTCATCGCGGTGAGCGCGAACAAGGCGCCGGTGTTTGGATTTCCAGTCGCGTCGATCACCACATCGATGCCATCGGCGGTGGCAAGCGATTCAAAATCCTCAGTGATGGCGATCTTGCCGAGCTCGATCGCGCGCGTCACCGCTGCTGCATTGCGCGCCGCAACGATGTCGTCTTCAGAATGGCCCGCCATGAGGGCAGCCGCACGTGCGACATTGGGCCGCCGCTCGAAGACACCGCCGATGCGCAGCCCGTGCATGAGGGCCACCTGGACGACAATATCGGTGCCCATCTGGCCGGCACCGGCAAGGCCGATGGTGATCGGCCCGTGACGGTCGACATGATCGTGCAATTCGGCGGAGAGAGAGGTCGACATGGCTGGTTCTTTCCCGATCGAGGCTCCGTTCAAGGCCGCCTGCGGATTATGGTGCCAAAGCTCAGGAGCGCACAAGAGCGCAGGTGTCACGACTGGTTAATGCAATTGGCATCAGCTGCGGCGCTCAGCGATAAAACGGGCAGCGGCCCTGAGCGCGGCTGCGCTTTCGGCGAAGGGTGCGAGGGCGTCCTCAGCCTCGCTCACGAGGGATGCCAATCGCGCCCTGGCCGCATCGGGACCGAGTGCAGCCACGAGCGTTGCCTTGCCGGCCGTGACGTCCTTGCCGGCATGCTTGCCGAGGGCCGCCGTCGTGCCCTCGACATCGAGCAAATCATCGGCGATCTGAAAGGCCTGGCCGAGCGCGGAACCATAGCGGTGAAGAGCGGCGCGCTCACCGGTGCCGGCCTGAGCCAGGATCGGCCCGGCAATACAAGAGAAGCGCAAGAGCGCCCCGGTTTTCATCGACTGAAGGCGATCGATCTCCTTCTCCGCGAGCGGCAGCGGCCGCCCATCGGCATAACGACCTTCAGCCGCAAGGTCGAGCATCTGCCCGCCGGCCATGCCGCCAAGCCCGGCAGCACGGGCCAGAGCCGAGACCAGCTCGATCCTGACGGAAGGATCGGGATGCGTGGCGGTGCGCGACAATATGTCGAATGCAAAGGTCAAGAGACCATCGCCCGCCAGAATGGCAGTTGCGTAATCGAAGGCCATGTGAACGGTCGCCCGCCCGCGGCGCAGAACATCATTGTCCATGGCAGGCAAATCGTCATGCACCAGGGAATAGCAATGAACGCATTCGACGGCAGCGCCCGCCATCAAGGCGCGCTCGCGCGGAACACCGAAGAGCTCGGCCGTTTCGAGGGCAAGAAAAGGACGAAGGCGCTTGCCGCCGCCCAGAGCCGCATAGCGCATGGACTCGATGAGGCGCTGCGGACGGTCGATCTCGCCTGTCTCGGGCTTGGCGCTCAACAGCCGATCGAGAAGATTTTCCATATCTCCCGCGGCCGCATCGAGGCGGGCGATAAACTTTGTGTCGACTTTCGGGCGAGCAGTCACGACTTCACCACTTCCTGCGAATAGTTTCATGCTATTGCATGCGAACGCAATGTCGCACTATCTGGTAAAATCGCAAACATGGTTTAGCTTGCGGTCAGCGCGCAGGCCCTCCTCGTCCTGAAGGATCATGCTTCACCTTCTATTCACGCCAAGCAGCAGCACAGGGAAGGACCCCGCCTAGTCGAAGCGTCAAGCCGAGACGGCGATTGGGTGGAAAAAGACAATGCTGAAAACGATCCTGGTACGAACAATCGACCTGTGCACGCGTCATCCATGGACGGTGATCGCGATGGCCGCGGTCTTAAGCGCAGCGGCGGCGCTCTATACGGTGCAGAATTTTGCGATAAACACGGACGTGAGCAAGCTCTTGTCGCCGGAACTCCCTTGGCGGCAGCGCGAGAGGGCTTTCGAAACGGCTTTTCCCCAGCGCAACGACATAATTCTCGTGGTCGTCGAAGCGGCCACACCGGAACGCGCCAAAGACGCCAGCAACAGGCTCGCCGATGCGCTGAGCAAACGCAGCGATGCCGTGGTTTCGGTCAGGCAGCCTGGCGGTGGTCCTTTCTTCGAGAAGAGCGGTCTCCTCTATCTTCCGGTAGACGAGGTGGAGCGACTGACCCGGCAGCTTGCGACGGCGAAACCGCTGATCAGCGCACTTGCAGCCAACAGGAATCTGAAGGGCGTCATGGATGCCATCCAGTTCGGGCTGATGGGCATTCAGGCAGGCCAGCTCAAGCTCGATGATGCCGTCCG